>JAFWGJ010000149.1 GCA_017512405.1 bacterium
GCTTGTATTCTGATTGCAAAATCTCCGCCATTTTCAACATCCACAGTATTTATAAATTCCAAAAGAATATTTTCACATCCGATTATATTATTGTGGATTTCAGGAATATTCTTCTCTGCCATAGCCATTTTAGCTTTATTCAAAAACTGTATTGCTCCGTCATATAATAAAATTAATATTTTTTCAGGAGACGCAGTTTCTACCTCGTTTTTTTGATATTGTTTTAGATATGGATTCATTAACAAAGCCTCAGACTATATCAATTTATTTACTATTATACCCGAATTATAATCCAACTTATTTATCATTTCAAGAAAATCCGTTGCATTTATTGTTTCTACTATACGTTTTGTAACTTTATTGTATAATTCTATTTTGTCCGTTTTATTATTAACAGTAATTATAACATTTTCAGGATCTTTAATTAATGTTGATTTTATAGACCTTGCTTTTTTAGTTGTAATTTTTTCGTCTTTATCTACAAAAGCCTTTCCTTCTTCATTTTCGTTTTCGTTTTCATCTTCATCTTCATTTTTATAACCGTCGTTAAAATATTGATTTTTTTGATTTTCTTCTTTTTCTTCGTTATTAATCCTTTTATTTAAAGCTCTGTCTATTTTTCCGACAACTTTATCATTACCTGTATTAACAGCATGTTCAGTAGCTGCTGCTGCCTGTGCAGAAGTGATATCTTTTACACCTAGTGATGACATTGAAAATCCATCTACGCTCATTCTTTATCCTTTGTTACAATATTGTTTTTTTTCTTGAATATGGTAACATTATATTATATTATTAAAAGTAATAAATCCTGAATGGAGAGTATTTTGAAAAAGAATCTTTTAAACAATTTCATATTGAAAATAAAAGAATTTCCGTTATGGATTAAACAAGTTATTTTCTTTTACCTTTGGCAAGACTTAAAAAGTCAGGTATCTGATAATTTTCTTTTTATGGAAGAAAAAGATGTAATCAATATATATGTTCCTGAACTATCTTATATAGGTAAAACAGAATTAGAAGAACGTGTTAAAGGTTTAGAGCCTAATGTATATACATTTCTCGAAAGCGTTACCGAAGAAATGTCTATTATGGAATGCGCACTTAACCATTTCTGGACTCTTGAAGAAACCTGTAAATATTTTCTTACCGCAGTTGATACAGATTTAATTAAGGGTCCTGTACCTGTTGGTATCATTGCAATGTCAGGTTTTATGGCCGGAAGATACAGAACCGGTGAATATTTCAAACGTATTGGTAAAATTAACGTTGACCAACTTGAACAAACTATTCGTCGACAAAAAGAACTTTCCGCAGAAGGTAAACCGGCTAAAATCGCTCAAATAATGATTGATTTAGGTTTTATAACAGAAAAAGACACTAAGTCTCTTATGGTAATAAAAGAAGAAGCAAAAAAAAGATTTATTCTTGATACTACAATTGTTCCTAATGGTGTTACTGCTAATGACAGTAAATATTTAAGTGAAATTGACGAATTAAAAAAACAAAATAATCTTTTAAAAGCTAAACTTGCAAAATTGTTATCAATGTTTAAAAAGCAATAATTATGTATCCCGATTGTTATATTCCGCAAAGATTAGTAAAACATTTCAGAGATGAGCTGACCGTTCAGGAACATCTTGGTTTTGTTGTATTTTCCGAACGTGAATTCGGAGAAACATACGGTTATCCGTTTTTTTTACGTTCTTGCGCAAAACCTTTACAAGCTGCATTAATTATTGATAACAACCTTGATTTTACAACAGAAGAAATAGCTTTATGTTGTGCATCTCAAACCGGTGAAAAATGTCATATAGAAATAGCGCAAAAATTATTACAAAAAATAGGTTGTAACGAAAGTGATTTAAAATGCGGAATTCATGAACCACTTTCGGAAAGAGTCAGAAAAAGTTTAATTAAAAATGATGAAACTCCTACGGTTTTTCATAATAATTGCGTGGGAAAACATATAATGATGCTTGCACTTTGTAAAAAGAACGGCTGGGATATTGAAAATTATTATGAATTAAACCATCCAGTTCAACAAGCGATAAAAGAAAAAATTTATGATTTATGCGAAATCACAGAAGAAGATTATCCCATAACAAAAGACGGATGCGGAGTTCCAATATTTTCAATGCCGCTAAAAAATATGCTTAAAGGTTATTTGAATCTGTTTTTATCAACAAGATATCAAAAAATAACAAAAGCATTTCGTGAATATGCATATATAATTGGCGGTGAAAACCGTTTAGATACGCAAATAATGTTGAAATCAAAAAATCTTGTTGCAAAAGTCGGTGCTGACGGACTTATTATAATTGTAAATCTTGATGTTGCTGACGGAATTGTCATAAAGGTTTTAGATGGAGATCCAAAAGCCCGTGAAATTTCTGCATTGAGCTTAATTAAAAAATTAAGTTGGGCAAATATACCGTTTGAAAAAGATATAAAAACTCTAAACGGTGAAACTGTCGGGTTAATGAAATTCGTTATGGTTTAACTTATTTTTTCAAATTTAATTTTACGTTTATACCACGACAAAAGTGATTTATGTTTTTTACCGTTTTGTGTTGCATAATCTTTTATACCTTCTGCAATTGCTTTAGCATATTTTTTTCGAAAACTATCCGTCATCAATAATTCATTATCATCAGGATTAATAACATAAGCGGTTTCAACAAGAACACTAACGGCAGATGTATTTCTTACAACAGCAAAACTTGCTTGTTTTACACCTTCAATATTTAAATCCATTGATTTTTTTACAGAATTAAGAATTGCCTCAGTTAACGGTTTTGCTTCATCGTAGTAGTAATAAGCACTTGCACCTCTGTGAAGCTGAGGATTTTGACTGTCAGGCAATGAATTTGCATGAATACTTACAAAGATTTGTGCATCTTTGTTGTTAGTAAATTTTACACGGTCATTCAAAGACATAAACCTATCCGATTTTCTTGTCATATATACTTTTGCACCCATTGCTTTTAAATCTTCTTCAAGATATTTTGCAATTGATAGGTTAAAATCTTTTTCATAATTTCTGCAACAGCCGACAGCACCCAATTCTCTTCCGCCATGACCGGCATCAACAGCAATTTTTATATTTTTAAGCGGTTGTTTTTTATTTATTTTTGGTTCTTTCTTAATGGTCAAAACCAGAGTATCACCATTATATTTTAAGTTATAACCCATTAAACGCTGATTTAATGTTATTTTAAAAACCGCGGTATTATCTTCATTTGCACCTACATTAAATATTTTTAATGTCATAACATCACCTTCTGTTATTGAATAAGGTGTTTTCTTAGAGAGTGCAAATTCGTATATATAATCAGTTTTGGTTTCAGAACTTCTGTAATCAAATAAAAAAGCTTTTTCATAAGGTTCATTTTTTTGTTTTACATCAGACTTAGCAACCCATGCCTGTTGAGTAGGGGATAATTCAATCTTATACATATCACCCAATTCTCCGACAACTTTTAGCTGCAAACCTTTTTGAAAATGAGATATTCTGTTAATACCGCTTTGAACAGCAGTCGTTCTTATCGGTGCACCTTGCCTTGCAATTACAACTGTTTTAGGAACATTATATTTGGTATAAACGGCAGGTTTATAGTTTCCTCCGGTTAATGGTCTTTCTATCAGATATATTTTTGTTTCACCTTCTGAATATAAAACAAATTCATTTTTGCCTGTGTTTAATTTCACTGCTTGAGCGAACGCACCTGTTCTGTGAACAGGAATTTCATCGTGATTAATAAATAGTCTGTCACCGCTTTTAACTGCGCCAACAAAAAATGTCGACGGTGAATTTATTTTCACATGAGTTTTTGTCGGATAAACAACATCTATGGCATTAGCCGTATTGGTAAATATTACAAGACTTAAAATTGTATATAAAATTTTCTTCATGTTATGATTATAATAAATTATTCAAATAAGGAAATCCACTATGCAACCGACTTTGATATTTGATATGGACGGAGTTCTTGTTGACACCAGAAACTCTTATTGTAAACTTTTAGTTGATTGCTACAAGCATTTTTCAGGTGATGAAATTTCCTATGAAAACGATGTTATTCCAATTAAACAATCCGGAGGATATAATAACGATTGGGATATTTTAGAACTATTGTTTAAAAAAGGCGGTTTTAACGTTGAATATAAAGCTATTCAGAATTTTTATTTTGAAAGATATTGTAACGAAAATTTTGAAGGTTATATTAATATAGAAGAACCGATTTTAGATAAAAATTATGTTGAAGATTTAGCTAAAAATTACAATTTAACAGTATTTACAGGTCGCTATGAACACGAAGCAAAACATACGCTTAAAAGATTTGGTATAATTAATTATTTTACACAAATAATCGGTTTTGATTCTGTCGGAGAAGGATTTCAAAAGCCAAATCCGAAGGGAGCAAATATAATTAAATCAAATGTAACCAGCGAAAGAATTTATTATATGGGAGATACCGTTGATGATATTCACGCAGCAAACGCAGCTGGGGTAATTGGTGTAGGATGTCTTCCGCCGCAAGATAAATCTCAAACTCTCATTAACCGTCTTAAAGAAGAAGGGGCTTATGCGGTTTTAAACTCTACAAGAGATTTAAAAGAATTTTTAGAAAAAGATTTGAATCTTATTCAACATCAAAATTAAAATAAGTATCTTTATAAGGCTCATCCTTCAATGTGAAATGCCACCATTCGGAATCTATACCGTCAAATCCGGCTTTAAACATTGCCTGTCTTAAAATTTCTCTATTCTTTTTTTGAGTTCTTGTTATTTTTTTGTAATCAGGGTGCGAAATTTCTGAAAATAAATCAAACGTTCCGCCCATATCAACAAAAGAGCCGTCTTTTTTGATTAAAGTTAAGTCGACCGTGCTTCCTCTTGTGTGAGAAGATTTTGTTGCAATATATCCGCCTTTTACCAAGTCTGATTTTTTCAAATCAGGATAAAAGTCTTTATCCCCGTCATCATTTGGGTCATTTATCCAAGTAACAAAATTATCAACAGCCTTTTGCGGTCTGTAAGAATCCCATATTAAAAGCCTGTATCCCTGATTTCTTAAATCATCCGCAGCTTTTGAAAGAGCTTTTAAGCCTTCTTTTGTCATATATGCTTTTGGTGCTTTATAGCCATTTATTCTTTTTCCTGTAAAATTATTTGACGAATAATAACGAATATCATAGGCAGCATCATCAATCATTGTACTAATTTCAGCAAATTTAGTTTTATCGTAAGAAATAGTATCAGCGAAAGCGGGTATTATACCGCTTATTATTAAAAATAACGTAATTAAAAGTTTTTTCATATTTTATATCCTCATTAAAAAATTGCACATATTCCAAACAATAGTGAAAATCCAACAAGCATCATAATTGGAGTATCCATTGAATGAGGTGCAAATGCTTCTGATAATGTCATTATTGGCGGGAATAATATTATTGCCGACCAAAATTCTTGCGGATTAGCAAATTGCCCTTTGAATAAAAACAGAAACACAAGAGCTGCGATATAAACACAAGCACTTCCAGCATAAGACCTTACATATCTATGTTTTAAATTCCAAGACGGAACAACATATTTCTTTTTACCTAAGTATGTTCCAACAGGTTCTGCCAAACCATCACCTATTGCAACAGTAAACACAACAACAGATGCTAATAAAGGTAAATGCAAATGAGTTTCAAAAATTTGCTTAAACACTGTTATTATAAATAATCCCGGAAGCATATTACCCAAAACAATCCATTTTAAAGTATTTGGTCTGTCTTCTATTCTGTCTAAAGAATTAAATTGTAACATGAAAAATGTTGAAAACTCTCTTATGGGTTTTATCAAAACTAAAAACATAAAAAGTACAAACAAAGATTCCCAAAGATGAGGAAGTATCCCAAACGGCTGTGTCGGTGGGCTTAATAATGGTACAAGATATGCAGCAAAATGTTGAATTTTTCGTGTGTAATTAACTTTAAACCAGTTATTTTTGGATGTTGTAATATATCCTTTGTCATCGGTATTGCAATAATGACGACACAACATTCCGCCTAAAAGGGCCAAAAGCATCATTACAAATAATTTTATAGCAGTTTTGAAAAAGAAATGTCTTGCATTGAAAAGATTTGGATCAAAAATTATTGTCCAACTTAATAAAAATGCGAACAAAACTAACCATATAATTAAAAACTTTAAATCAAATGTCTTTGTCCATTTTTCATTATAGTTCCCAGCAGAATCACCGGGCATTAATATTTTATTTTCCATAAAAACCTCTTTATATTTAAAATTATATACTAAATTTTTTAACTTTAATTTAGTTTATGATACAATTTTTACAATAATACAGGAGATTTTATGATAGAGTGTTTATCTAACCCTGACTGGATGAAACCGCAAATGGATTTTTTAATTTATTTGCAAAATATGAGGATTAACTGTTCGGATATTTTTGATAAGTTTTTCTTATCAATTACCGTAATAGGAGAATTTTGGCTTCCTACTTTAATATGTGCCATTGTCTATTGGTGTATGGATTTTAAAGCAGGCATATACTTATTCTCACTTGAAGGTTTTAATAAATTGTTTGCTTATTTATTTAAAATGCTGGCATGTGTATATAGACCGTGGATATTAGACAGCAGAATAAACCCGTCACCTCTTGCAATTCCTTATGCAACAGGTTATTCTTTCCCTAGCGGACATTCGGCAATGAGTTCATCCGTACTTGGAGGTTGTGCTTATTTATTAAAACATAAATTGTGGAGTATAATTTTAATTTTATTAGTTCTTCTTGTAGGTTTTTCAAGGTTATGGCTCGGGGTACACTCTCCTCAGGACGTTATAGTTGGCTTGGCATTAGGTTTTTCTCTTGTTTTCATTCTGCCTCCAGTAATTGAATGGGCAGAAAAAGACAGAAACAGATATATTTTATTGACTGTTATAGTAGATATATTGGTATTTATTGCTTTAATTTATATATATTTTTATAATACGTACAGAATGGATTATATTGACGGAAAATTACTTGTTGACCCGCAACACTTAAAAGATGATACATTAATAACTTTTGCATATTCGCTGGGACTTATAAACGGTTGTTTTTTATGTGCAAAAATTTCACCGTTTAATCCTCAGGAAACACCATTAAAAGAACGCATTATAAGAGGATTAATCGGGGGTATTGGAGTAATTATCTTAATTAAAATTGCTTTTAAATATGTTTTATTAAGTGGTATGTCAGCCTCTTATGCAGCATTATTGGCATTCTTGATAGGTTTAACAATAACTTTAATTTATCCTGTTATTTTTACAAAATTAAAATTTACTAAAATATAATATTTCATAAAATTTATGCTATTATTAAAACATGAGTTTTTCAGAGGTCACTAATAACATAAAAATAAAGCCTGCAAATATTGAAGATGCACAGGATATATTAAATATATATTCTTATTATGTTTTAAATACCGCAATATCTTTTGAATATGATGTTCCGACTATTCAAGAATTTAAAGAAAGAATAAGAAAAACTCTTGAAAACTATCCTTATTATGTTGCAGCAATAAATAATAAAATTGTCGGCTATGCTTATGCAGGTTCTTTTGTTGGCAGAGAAGCATACAAGTATTCGGCAGAACTAACAATATATATTGATAAAAATTATAAAAAACAGGGAATAGGCAAACTTTTATATCAAAAATTAGAAGAAGATTTAAAAGAAAAAGGTATAAAAAACCTTTATGCATGTGTCGGAATACCAGTAAAAGAATCTGATGAGTATTTGGATTTTAATAGTGCAGATTTTCATAAACATTTAGGTTTTAAACAAGTTGGTGAATTTCACAAATGCGGCTATAAGTTTAACCGCCGGTACAGTATGATATGGTTAGAAAAAATTATAGGAGAATAAAGTGAAAAAAGTAATTATCTTAAACGGAAGTCCAAGAAAAAAATGGAACACACATAAAATGTGCGAAAGTTTTGCAAATGGAGTTAAAGAATCAGGTGCGGAAGCAAAAATTATAAATCTTTATGATATAGATTTTAAAGGCTGCAGAAGTTGTTTTGCCTGCAAATTAAAAGGAGGAAAGAGTTTTGGCAAATGTGGTTATCCTGATGGTTTAACACCGATTTTAGAAGAAATTTCACAGGCAGACGGTGTAGTTTTGGCAAGTCCCATTTATTTTGGAGATATAACAGGTGTTGCAAGAAGTTTAATTGAAAGATTA
>JAFWGJ010000150.1 GCA_017512405.1 bacterium
GAATTGTTTATTCTTAAAGCATTATTTATACTTTTGGTTTTACTACTAGGAATTATAGTATATTTATCATTCTTTGGTGCATTATCTAAACCTAGAATAAATAAATCCATTAATTCTTTTGTTTCAGGACGATTTTTATTTATCTCTGCATTATAAGCTAACAATGGTCTTTTAAATTCAGATTGTTTAGATTGTTTAGATTGATTTTTACTATTACAACTTAAATTATTAGTTAATTTATTATCAGGTTTTGAGCGGTAATGGGATTTAACATGAGTGCCATCATCTTTTGTATAGGCTTTCACATACACAACATTTTCACTGTTCATTAACTCTTTATTTGTTGGAACACCAATGTTTGTCAGTTGGTAGTTTATTGCCTTTTCATTATTTTTGTATTCTGTATTTGTCATATTGGCTATATCTTCTCTTGAAAAAATTCTTTCATCGCCCGATATTGCATTAAAATAATTTTTAAATTTTGTCATCGTTTTTCCTTTCTGTAAAAAAATTGGCGATATAAATATCGCCAAAACAAAGAATTAGTGGATAAATAAGTATTATACAAGCGGATTTTGCAAATCATTTTGAACTAGAAAATTATTTGCATTTTCTATTCCGTATTGTTCAAGTGCAAACTTAAAACATTCTATCCAGTTGATTTGCTGATTTACGGCAGGTACTTCCGCAAATGATTTCACTACGTCAAACAACTCTCTTGAACGTGTTTTTCTCTCTAACGTTGCTTTTCTATCACCGTAGCGATAAATATAATTTGCGTTTCTGACGGTATCATCAACTTCCAAAAACATAGGTTTTCCATGTTCGTTTATGCAGATTAATTCTCTGCCAAGTTTGAAATTAGCAATAATTTCTGCCGTTTTTTCAACCATTGGAATAATCAATTTTCGATTAATCGCATCAAGCATCATATTTAATCTTGCGGTTTGACCTGATACAGAGTAAGTCAATTCCGTTGCAGTTCTTGCCTCGTTTTGCAGATTGCCAGCCATATTTTTGAATATGCCTGTTGCGCTTTCGGTCGTTGTTTTAAAATAATTCAAGAAATCCCATCCGTGTAAAGCATTCTCAAAATTCAACGGAACAGGTGCTTGCGGCATTAAGGCTGAATCGTATTCAATAATTTTCCCGGGGCGAACGACTTGTTCACCTTTAAAACAACCTTTTGGTGCTAAATATGGAGGATTCATCATTAATGAAAGAGCATCTAATTGCTTGTTCAAAATAGTCGATGATATGTTATTCAATATCAATGCAACTTTTAGCGGCGAAATTCCCCTTTGAGTATCAGGATTTTTGATTATATTTGCGTAAATAAAAGGATTTATTACGAATGGATTATCTTCCATTCTGATAATTTCACATCTGCCTGCAACAACAATTAATTGATTTTTTAAAATCTTTCCGTCAAGTGTTTCAATATCTCCCCAGTATTCAAGAATTTCAACTTTGTTTCCGTCAACTGCCTTATCCGCATCGGAATTTTTGTTCTTTTTATTTGAAATTATTGATTTTAAATTTTCGATTTTCTCATCTGTCAATAAATTATTTGCCTTATCAGCCATAATATCGTGTATTGAGGAGTAAGTTCTATAGACTTTAGCACAGTTATCCCAATTATCAAGACCGTTTTTGTCAAAAACAAAATCCTCAGGCTTAATATATTTAACTTTTGCATTGTCGTAAACAACTTTTTCCTCAATCACAAAGCCTGTTTCTGTAGGATTTACCAGCTGTTCTTCGATAGTTTGCGGACGTCTTACGGTTTTTGTCTGTGTTTTCCACCCTACAAAAAGAGTTGCCTCACCTGTTTCAACAATACTATCAACCATTTTTTCCATTTCTTCTTCAAGTTTCATTTGTTCAAAAGTGTTTACGAGCATTGCTTTTTGACGGTTTGCAAGCATTTGTGTCTGAGGAGTGTTGCCTGAAACATCAAACATTGAATCTGGATGTGAATAAAGATTTTCGCTAATATGAGCTTTAAGCGTTTGTGCCAATTCGTAAATATCAGGTAATTGAATTTTGGTATGCCATTCGTTTACAGAGGGAATATTGTTTGAATAAATTGCATTCTTAATAAGGCGAATGTCGCTTAATTGACCTCGCCTTGAATCTTCCATATCATCATATTTTTTTGTAATTAATGCAGTTAATTCCTGCATTTCGTCAGTTTTTTCCTGTTTTTTAATTGTTTTCATTTCTTACCTTTCCTTATTTTCTTCTGTAATAACCTTTTACCGGAGTTCCGTCATCACGTTTGTAATCATCAACCCATATCAAATCCCCTTTTGATACCATATTTTGAGCTTGGCTATCACGGGGAACTCCAAAATCTTTCAACTGTTTATCTATATATTTTTTAGTTTTTGCATTTCTATCGTTTTATGACCGAATAAACCATAATATCCTGCGGTTTACCATTTTTCATCGTTTCGGCTTTTAATTCCGCTTCAAACGTCATGCCCGCAGCACGAAGAATTGCTGCTGAACGGACGTTTTCTTTATAAATTTTTGCTTTTAACTTTTTTATTCCTAATTTTTTAAAACAGTATCTTATAAATTTTTTAGCAGCCTTCTTTGTAAAATCTCCCCAAAATTGAGACTTAAAACAAGTCGTAATTTCCGCCGAATATATTTTTTCCGAATTACCAATCATATTTTCCAGTAACACAAATCCCGCAAAATCATCATTACTTAAAATAACCCAAAAATAAGGGTTATTTATTTCTATGGCACAAATAATTTCTTCAAGCAAATCTTCACGTGCAAAATCATCGTTAAGATATCTGCTAAAACGTTTATATAAAAAATAAATTTCTTCTAAAAAACTAATGTTTCTGTATAGTCTTTTTTTTCTATCAATTTTTATCTTTACAAATTTTATCATTATTGACATTTTCCTTTTTGAATTGTAAAATCGAAAACAGATTGGAGGATTTATGACAAGAGAAGATTTAATTTTAGAACAGTATAGACTTTATTCCGAAGCAAAAGAAAAGTTTATTGACAGAACTTTTATGACAAATAAATTTTATATGGTATTTGTTGTAATACTTATGTTTTTAATATTTTTATCAAACGGTCTTTCTTTCGGAAAACTAACCGTACCGGCTGTATTTTCAATTATAGGTTTGATTTGTTGTTCACTTTGGTGGTTAAACATGGACTCTTATGGATGTCTTATTAAAATCAAATTTTCAAAAGTTCTTGAAGAAATTGAAAAAGAATTGCCTGTTCAACCTTATGCTATGGAATACAAAGCTCTAAGAGAATTCAGAACTAATAAAAAAGGGTTTTTATTCAGCGATATACAAAAGATTTTTGCAGTGTTTAGTTTCTTATCATTCTTTGTAATGCTTATGCTTGAAATTATTCCTAAATGTTCTAGCTGCGGACTATAATATCTGCATATTCAAATTTTATAAAGGCGTTATCGGTTGAAAATAAATCGATTTCGCCTTTTATTAATTTATCTCTTGAAATATTATCCATTCCAAGCATACTCTCTGCCTGTATTCCATTAATATAACTTATAGTATTATTTGTTTTATTATATTTTTTAAATACCGATTTTTTACCGAAAAGTTCGTGTTGAGGTACTGATTTTATATCGTAAATCCTTCTTTTTTCAAATTTAACACCAACTTTTTTAAATGCAGATTGCATTTCTTCACGTAATTTCAATTTTATTATTTCATCCAAACTTTTGCCTGACAATAGTGCATCTTCTATCATTTTTTTATTATTTTTCATAAAAATTTCTCCTATTTCTATATTTTTTTATCATTCAAATTACTTATAGTTATTATTTTTGCTTGTAAATATTGACTGTCATCTTCCTTCAAAAATAAATACTTACAAAGACTATCCAAGGCTTTCAAAGCCGCCGATGTATCACGAAGCTTCTTTTTTCCCGTCGGATTACCTTCTTTATCTAAAATATCTTCTTCTTCAAGAGAAAATTCAGCTATTTGCAACAATTTTTTGACTACATACCCTTTTTGAATGTGTAGCGTTTTTAATTGATTATTTAATTGACGATTTAATTCTCTTATTACCGAATCTTTTGACAACAAAATTTCAGCTCTACGTTTTAGATTTACATCTTTATAACCTGCTTTACGAGCTGAAATTTCACCATCCAGACATTTTAGATATTCGGATATAAAATTTTTCTGTTGTTGTGTAAGTTTTTCCATAATATTACGAAACCTTAATATATTTGACCATATTTTTCACATACGCTATTATAATTATGCTATTTATATTTCGGCTAGTGTAAAATCTTATTAATAGGCAGCAGTTTTTTGTTTAGCCTATTTTTTTTGCTTAATCCCTTTTTATTACAACATAAGGACTTTGCTGAGCATCGGTACATAATTTAGAACGCATTGTGGCTAAATTTTCTTTGTACATATTTAACCAATATGAAAACTTGCTATATTGAGGATTAGCCTTCATTTTCATACATGTTCCATAGACTAAAAGAGGTTCTACAAATGGTTCTGGTATAAGTGAAATATCCGTATCATTTTCAAAACGGCTTTTCTCATTTTCATGAATATCTTTTACAAAATTATTTGTATAAAATATTATGTCTATTGTTTTTTCTTTGTTGTATTTTGGTAATAAAAGAACATCATTTAAAACACTATATTTATTGTCTGAAACTTTTGACAATAAAAAGCTTTCAAAATCAGAAGAATAATTTAACTTTTTTCCATCAATACTTAATGTATGAATTTTTCCGTTTATTGTATTTATAATTTCAGTAGTATTTGCAGGTAAAGTAATTATTTTTTTTCTTAGTAAAAAATTCCAATTATCAAAAGTACATATTTCTGCATTGATTATATTTAAAATATTCTTTATCTTTAAATGATCATTTTTTACTAATTCTTGAAAATTTCCAACTTTTTTATAATTTAACTCTACTAAACATTTATTTATTATTTCTAAGTAATTCATATTGTCTCCTTTTTAAAAACCATACGGAGCTTTACCCCGTATGGTTACAGTGCTTACTTTATAAGACCTTTTTTTAACTGATCCATAATTTTCTTTTCGTTTTCAAGAAATTCCGCACCGGACATTTTGCCGATTTGCTCACGAGTAAACGGAACATTATTTTTACCATCGCTTTTTGATTTTTGAGCATTTGCTTTTAAGCGCTGCTTAGCTTCAGTATTTGACTTTTCCAAATTTTCTTCGTGCGCTGCTTTCTTTATATATTCCTCTATTGCTGATTTTTCAACTTGTTCAACAATTTTTGCAATTTTAGAAAGCTCATCTTTATCAAACTGAATTTCATCTGATTTTAAGTAATTCAATACTTCTGAACGTCCATCACTGCAAAAGAAATCAGGATTTTCTTTTTCAAATTCTCTTAAAGCTCCGACTTTATCAAAAGTTTTTGAGGCTTCTTCAATAGGCTTTTGTTGTACATTTTCATCAAGTGCCGTCCTGATTATATGGTTCAATAAATTTTGTCCTTGCTGCTCATTGATTAGACCTAAATTTAAAAGAGACTGCAATGCTTTTACATTAGCTTTTAAATCCTTTCTTAACTCTTGATTATATACGTTTTCATTTGGTACAATATCAAGTTTTTCATCTATTTGAGCTTTTATATCTGATGTACTTTCCTGTGTTTCTTCTTGCTCGGTTTGCTCGGCTAAAGATGTTTCTTCTTTTATTTCTTCTGACATTTTTTAATCCTCATTTTTAATTTGATTCATACATTTCACAGCTTTTTCTATTGATTTATCAATAAAATTTGTAAGCAAAAATATTACAAAAGGCTTAAACATTAGCGGTATTTCCAGCTTATTTACAAGGAAATCTATTGCAGCTTTCTTTTTTTCTTTGCCTGATGATTTTGATAATGCATTTTCAGCATAAGTAACAGCCGTGTATGCCAAATCTTTTATTGTATTTTTTAAATTTTTAAACATTATTTCTCCTTAAAACAAACGGCGCAGATAAACTGCGCCGCAGGGTAATATGTACCAACTATAACATCGGGTAGTAGTTTAAATACTTGAATATACATACTAAGGGTTTGATGTATTTTCATCACCATTATTTTCAGTATTTGCTTCTGTTTCCGTACCGCTTTGTGTATCATCGCCTGTTGAACCTCCTGACGTTCCTGAACCTGATGTTGAGCCTGATTCAGACGAAGTCGTAGTTGTATCTGTTACTTCAGTTGGATCTTGAACTACCATTTTAGCCAAAGCGTTTGGTTGAACTGTTTTTGCTCCATATAAGTATAGACCTCTTACTAAATCCGCAAACGAATCTTTATCTCTTAAGCTCTCAATTCTTGCTAATTGTGAAGCAAAAGTAATTGCATCGTTTGTTCCTGCTAAAACATAAAATACGCCTGATACAGCAGTCAAATTTGTACTTACAAGAACATCCATGCCTGCAATTCTTCCAATTGCACCTTCCCTTATTGTTTCGTCAGCAACGTTATGCGCGCCAATGAATTCGGTACTTTGCAGCAAATACGATTCAATTGTGGGATTAATAATAACCCACGGTTTTTTATTTCCGCTTAGTGCATTCGCATTTTTCAATTTCATGGCAAGTTCAACAAATTTTGAATATATTGTTGACTTATTTAATGCAACTGCCGATTCTTCCGAACCAACAATATTATTTTCTGCTACTTCAGAGTGCATTCCCAATAAGAAAGAATCTTGTACTTCTTCAATTGCTCGTCTTGCACTTTCCAAATGCGCAATCATAATATCCTGATTAGCTTGTGCTTGCGCTACATCATTAATTTTAAACGCGAAATATTTCTTTTGGTCTATAACTAATTCTGTTGATGTGGGTTCTAATTCGCTGTATGAAATACTGTCAGAACCAACTGTTGAAATTGCGACATCCGCAGGAGTAATAATTTTAACTTTATCCCCCTGATTTGCAATATCGCCTTCATAATTTCTGTTAACGCATTGCATCATTACACAATTTTTTTCAAGCATTGTGTTTAATTTTTTACTCCAAATTTCAGGAATAAATGCTGAATAAGCATTTGTTGATGTTGATTGAGTTGTAACTGTTTCGTTTTCTGTCATTTCGGTGTTTCCTTTCTTTTTTGCTATACATTTGAGGTTTTACTAATCCTCATTATAAATTTCTTTAAATTGCAGACCTATTATTGCTGCATTATCACTAAGCTCTGAGCCTTCTACACATATTTGTACAGAATAATTAGCTTCTGATATCTCAGCTTTAAATTTAGTTTCGACGTCAATAGCCCAAACTGAATAATTATTATCATCCGACCATTTATCGTTTAAAGAAAAATCAAAATTCTCTTTATACCAGACTAAACTTTCAAAATTATTCGAATAAATATGTTCCACATCATCACGATTTTCAGAATCGAAGTTTTTGTAAACCGAGAACTTAAAATTATTTTCATGCGCTTCATCGAGTATAAAATAAAACTCATCTATTGACTTTCTTACAGTAGGATTTCCAAGTCCTAGAAACGGAGATCTCCAAACAAATTCTATAGGTTCACCATTAAAAGAACTATTGATATCTTCTTTATAGATATTACCGTTTTTATCCGCAGATAAAATATATTTTTTATATATGCAGGCTGCTGTTATGTCCTGAGGTAAAACTCGCTTATACCAAGCTTTGTTTACAATGTCGTTAATCCATATAGTATGAAAATATTCATCATTAACGTACGGTATAAAGTACCAAACTTGGTTTCTTGCTTCATAGTTTAATGCAAACGCTTCATTCCTTCTTGAATAATCGAAATTTTTAAATTCTTCTTTAATATTTTCCGTAATTTCACTTCCGAGTAAAATTTGGTTTAATGCACCAACTTCAAGAGTATAAATACCTGAATTATAAAAATATTGTTTATTATTTACTGTTATAACCGCATTTTTAGAATAAGCTCCCTTATCAGCAAATGGTATTATTGAAAAATCCTCCGGAGAAGAACCGCCCAGCAAATAAACTTTATTTTGTTTATAAATAGCAAGATATTCTTTATAAACACTCATTGCCGTAACATCATCCGTATCTGTATAAAAATTACTTATATATCCTGCATCATTTGCTGTTGAGAAATCATCATATTTACCAAGTGCCGAAAAATAAATTGTTGAACCATCAGAGGCCCAAACTCTACCTTTATAAACAGTAACTACATCTGCATAAATAATTGATTCATCTTGTTTTATTAAATTACAATCTTCTGTTTCCAAATTTTTGTTTATAAAAAACATTGCATCACTTTTGCTTGATACAATAGTTCCATTCAAAAAATCTGTAAACACAGGATACTCAGAATTAATAGTTTTTTCCAATAAAACTATAGAACATCCTTCCTCATAAATGTATAATTTACCGCTTTTTGTTGCAATAATTAGCCTTACCAAATCTCCTGATTTCATTTGATGTAAAGCCGTTATTTGCTCTGTTTGCGGAATTTGAGTAAAAAGAACATTACCTTTTTGTCTTATTATTCCTCTATTTTGATAAATTTCGACATTTTGAGCATCTGCCCAAAACAAATTTTTAGTATTAATTCCCAGTTCTGTCTTTGTTGAAGCCTGATTAATACCACCTGATAAATTATAATAAAAATTGTCCATTATTATCTCCTGTTACAACTTTTGCAAATACCACCTTATTTTTGTGCGAATAAAATTTCCTACATCGTTTTTTTCTACCCAAGAGTATGGCGGAATAAAAGTTATATCTATTTTCCCTGCACTTGTTGTCTTTGGATGGGATAATCCAAATTCATAATGAGTCATTACTGTCGTTTTAGAAATGGGTATATCATATTTCTTTGCGACTTTTGCACACAACTGCATTGCTGATTCAAATTGAATTTTTGTTATAGGGTAGTTTCCTATACTTTGTCTGTCTTTAAAACCCATCATTCCACATAAAGCAATGCCTATGGAACCTGTGTTTCCACCTCCTGTATGCTCGGCATAAAATCCGTTTTTACAAACTTCATTCGCCTCCGGTTTAAATTTACCTGAGTAAACTTTTCCCAAACTATCCACCAAATAGTGATAGCACTCTTTTTCATGGCAATTAGGAACAGACCCTCCGGCTGTCCAATGTATTATTATTCGTTTCATAACATATCCTTTTAAATTTTTTCGTATTCCCGTATGTATATAGCAACCAAAGCTAATCTGTTTCTTGCTCTTAACTTAAACATCAGGCGTTCTATATATGTTTCAACAGTTCGGCGTGAAATACTCATTTTGTCTGAAATCTCTTTATTTGCATAACCAAGACATAACAACTCTATTACTTCTCTTTCACGTTTGCTTAATACCATTTATATTCCCTTAAAATTCCAGCTAGTAATTCTATGCTACTCTGAACATACTAAAATTTTTCTATATATTTACTTTTTGGGTTTATTTAGGAATTATTTTCAAACAATCCCAATTTCATAGAACTTAAATTTGAATAGCATTTACGTTTTTTACCGTATTCATTATAATTTAGGTAGAACTTTCCATTAGTTCTGAATGCGAAATTTTCCGGTTTATCAACTTCTTTTACAATATCTTTTGAATATTTTTCAAAAAATTTTTTTGCTTTTTTATTATTAAGTCTATAAACAGAGATTTGATTAAAAATATCGATTTTTGTCAGTTGTAATATTGTATGACCGCAAATCGGGCATTCTTCAAGATAATTTAATTCCTTTATTTTATATTGTTCATCTTCTTTTAATTCAAAAGTTCGGCAATGATGCAATGCCCCACAGCAATGTATATATCCCATTTATAAATCTCCAATAATTCATTTGGCACAATAATCCCCCATTTAATTTGAAAAACGGCTTTACCGGCGAGGGTGTGAACCTTATTCAAATTTATGTGATTATTATATAACTTTTAATTTCAAAAAAAGTCCGTTTTTATACTTACGTAAAAATACGTCCGTAAAATTACGGACATATTTTTGTGATATTATAAAAACAGTAACGTTGGAGGTAAAAATGGAAAACCAAATTACAGATAATTTATCCGAAAAAGAATATTTTAATCAGAATTATAATATCTCATATTACGATGAAACCCTTCCTAAACCTTCAAATAACTTATTATTCATGCATTATATTTCATCCGCTGTAATTTATTCTTTTTTTACAATGTTCATATTGTTTAATCCATTTTACGTAAATTTATATGCAAAATACCTTTGGGCAAAAGAACTTGTAATATATTTGTTTTTAGCATACTTATTACTTGCGCCAATATTTTTATTCATACTAAAACCCAAGACTGTATATGCCTCACACAGTATAGAAATAATGAATTATATACTTAAACTTATAAAACGAGAAGGTTTCAAAAAAGATTTTAATTCCACTGAATTTATAGAATGGTTAAAACCTACGTATAAACAAAAACAAAGCTTGTTTCTTTATTTCGTAAAATTATATTTTGGACCTCAATTCATTTTATATTCATACAATCACTACATGGATGCTTACCGTTATTTTAATATTGTAAAAGCTCATTTTAATATACTATCTTCAACAAATATATTTGAATACTTATGTACTTTTGTACAATTAAACTGGAAGAGATTATACTATTTCATGTTTTATGTCTTATATTTTATTGACTGTTTTATATTTGCAATAGGTTATTGCACGGAATTGTGTATTTTAAAAAACAGAATTCGAAGTGTTGAGACAACTCCTCTTGGCTTGATATTTTGCTTAGTTTGTTACGTTCCTATCGGAAACGGTTTTTGGAATATTGTCCAATGGGATCATTTTGACAGATATGTAAATTATTCACCAATAACATTTGTAAATGTATTTATTTGCCTAATATCATTGTTAGCCTTAACAATATATGTAAGTGCATCAGTAGCACTATTCACAAAAGGAAGTAATTTAACAAATCGCGGAACAGTAACGTGTTTTCCGTATAATATTGTAAGGCACCCTGCATACTCAACAAAAATTTTAGGCTGGATAATCGGTTCAATACCTGTTGTAATTGGAATATGCAAGAATGAAAATACTATTATAAATTTATTATTATTCTTGTGTGGCGCTATATTCTTAACTTTTATTTATTACATGCGTGCATTAACAGAAGAACGACACTTATCAAAAGACCCTGATTACAGAGCGTACGCAAAAAAAGTAAAATATCAATTCATCCCGGGTATTTGGTAATTTACTTCAAATCCAACTCGCAACACATTTGACATGCGCCAAAAACTTTTGAAGCTTTTAAATTTTTTCTAAAACAACAATAATTAGGTTTATTAAAAATTTCTTTTATTGTGTTTTCTTTTACATTTCCCATTTTTTGAGATAAACAAGGGTAAATATTTCCTTCCGGTGTTATAAATGTATTAGAAAAAGGGAATTTACAAGGTTTATAAATATCTTTAATTTGCTTATTTTCATCGTAGTTAAAGAATTCTTCTATTTTTTGTAAAGGATTTTTGGAGTTTTCAAATTTAGGTGAAAATCTTATAAGTGTCTTTGAGTTCTTTTTCAGACTTTCTAACTCTGCATATACTTCCCTAAAATGCTCCAAATCAAAATATTTAGATATAGGATAATTTTGATTAAATTCAGGAACAAAATTATCAAAAAGTTTAGAATTCTGTTTTAAATTATTATTTCTTAAAAAGGAAACAGATAAGAATTCAAATCCTTTATCAGTACACATTTTGTACAATTTAGGTAAATCATCAAGATTATTTTCTAAAACAATGGTTTTAATATCAATCATCGGACGTTTTTTATAAGAATTAAGATTATC
>JAFWGJ010000151.1 GCA_017512405.1 bacterium
ATGTCAGTGTTATGGGCGGAGCAAAAATTCCAAAAGGTTCGGATTTATTAATAGAAGGCTCATCAATAAGTCCTGCTAAATACGACAGAGCCTTGGGTGTAAAATTAAATATTCTTAAAGATGATTTAAAAATAGAACATATAAATTATTACATTTCGGATTTTATAGAAGAAAAGAAAGCCCGTCCGATTTTAAAACCGCTTGTAACAATGAGCAGTCATTTGAATATGACATCAGGTAAAATTCATAAACTTGCATTTGATATTCCTGATCCGCTGCCAAGTGAATTTTTTAATGTATTGGTAAATAAGAGATTATTTAGAAACGGAACATTCAGTGGTAATTTGGAATATATAAATACCAACCCTCAAACCCCCTATGTTAACAGTAATGTAAAGCTTAATGACGTAAGAGTTGTAGGACAAAGTCTGTCAATTAAAAATGGTACGGCTGTTTCAAATAACGGTCTGATTCACATTAATGCAGACGGACGTTTTAGAAGAACAAATTATAAATTTGGTTGTGATATCAAAAACAGAATGTTATTTCCTGTAATAGTAAAAGATGTTGATATAAATTTAGAAGAATTAGATGTTGAAAGAGTTTTGCAATCCTTTGCACCAAGACCTCAATTAACAGAAGCGCAGCGTCAGGAATTAAGAAAAAGAATGCTGGAAAATCAGGCAAAAGAGGCAAAAAGTGATGTTCCGTTAAAATATTTTGAAGTGGAACAAAATACTCCGCAAAATGTTGTAAAATCTGAAGATGAGGCTCCGATTGAGTTTAAACCTAATTTAATTGCAATAGAAAATTGTAAATTTAATGTTGACAAAGGTAAATATAAACAAATTAATTTTGGAGATTTACATGCAAAGTTAACCTTAACGGAAAAAGGTATTTTGGAAATTAAATCAAACAGATTTAATTTTGCAGAAGGGATATCATCTCTGAAAGTTTATTGTGATATGGTGAAACAAAATTACAATATAAAACTCGGTGCAAAAGATGTTAATTCCGATACAATAGCTTCATCTATATTGAACTTGCCGCGAGAAATTTCCGGTAAGGCAAGTGCTATAATGGAATTGTACTCAGATAAAAATATGAAATTAAACGGTCAGATAAAATTTTCAATAAATGACGGTTCTATTGCAAAGCTCGGTTTGGTTCAATATATTCTAAACATGGCATCAATCTTTAGAAACCCTGTTGCAATGATTAGTCCGTCAACGCTAATTGACCTTGTGAATATTCCGGAAGGTTCTTTTAAAAAGATTACAGGTGATTTAAGAATAAGAAATAATATAATGGACAGAATGATGATAAAATCTGCATCACCTCAGTTAAGTGCATTTATTGTCGGACAAATTAACCTTGAAAATTTTGATTCATCATTAAGAATTTATACTAAATTTAGCGGTAAAGATAAAGGTATTGCAGGATTTTTGAGAAATATATCATTAAATTCTCTTGCAAGAAAGAGTAAATTTGGTCAGGAAGAAGTAAGTTATTATGCGTCAGAACTTTCGCAACTTCCAAAATTAGAAACAGGAGAAGAAAATGCACAAGTATTTTTGACAAAAGTTGATGGTGATTTACAAACTACAAACTTTATTTCCTCGTTGAAAAAAATAAAATAGGTGTTTATGTTTGAAAAATATTACAATGAAATAGCAAATATTGAGGGTTGGTTTGCCAAAGAAGATGCAAAACTTTTGTTTGAAACAATAAATAAACTTAAAGGTTCGGCATCAATGGTTGAAATAGGCTCTTGGTGCGGGAAATCACTGATATTTTCAGCCCTTGCGGCTATTAACAATGGAAATAATTGCAAAAAATACAGTATAGACCCTTTTACAACATCAAAGGATGAGCCAAATGGGAAGTACGAAACATTTATTGAAAATCTTAAAAAATACGATTTATCAGATAAAATTGTTCACATAAAAGAAAAATCGAATGATATCGGTGAAAAATTTAATGATAACATTGAATTTCTTTTTATAGACGGATTTCATGTATATGAATATGTAAAAAAAGATTTTGAACTGTTTTCAAAACGTGTTATTGAAAACGGTTATATTTTAATTCATGATGTTGCAAGTTGGTTTGGACCGACTCAATTGGTTTATGATATTGCCGAAACAAGTGATAATATGAAAATACTTGATTTTGCAGGTCAAACTGTTTTAATGGCGAAAGTAAATAATTTATCAGCAGAAGATAAAGCAAGAAATAGAGATTTTAGTAATATTATAAAAAACAAAATCGAAACTTATAATATAAAACTCACTAAATAATTTTCGTATTATAATAAAGAAAAAGGAGGATAAAATGTATCAGTTATTTATAGAAAAAGAAACATCATTCGCACCTGATTTGGAAGGTGAATACACAGAAATTGAAGATGCAAGAGCCGCAGCCAAAAAAGCAAAAGAAGAAGATTCTTCTATTTATTATGAAATAAAAGAAACTGACGGGCATGTTAACAATTACGGTGAATTAATTGCAACCGTTGTAGAAAGGGGTTAAACATGTACGAAAAAATTAGGGATTTTCAGCTTGCAATTTTAGGTTTATGTCTTGCCATAGGTTTAATTTTTGCAGCGTTAATATCTACAACAAATCTTTCAAAAGACAGTATATCCGTAACCGGTTCTGCTTATGAAGTTGTAAAATCAGATTCTGCAAATTGGACTTTTACAATAAAGGCAAAAGAACCAACACGATTACAGTCTTATAAAAAAATTAAAGAGCAGCTTCCTGTTGTTGAACAATATATTTTGTCAAAAGGTTTTACAAAGGACCAAATTGAGATTAAACTTGCTACAAGTTATGAATCTTACAAAAATAATCCAAACGGAACAATGTCAAATGTCGTTGAATATTACACCTATGAGCAGCCTGTAAAAATTTCATCAAAGGATGTTGAAAAAATTAAAGAACTTTCAACTTCATATCAGGAACTTACTGAAAAAGGCGTAAATATTTCAAGTTACGAAGAACCTCAATATCACTATTCTAAACTTGCAGATTTAAAAGTTAAGTTACTTCAACAAGCAACAACAGATGCAAGAAACAGAGCAAAATCAATGTTAAAATCAAACCACAACAGACTTGGAAAAATCCGCTCAGCTAAAATGGGTGTTTTCCAAATTACACCTGTTGATTCAAATGATGTAAGCGACTCAGGTTACAACGATTTATCTTCAATTGAAAAGAAAGTAACCGCAGTTGCAAACGTAACTTTTGCTATAAAATAAATTTTATAAAATTTATTTAAAAAAAGCGGGCAAAATTTGCCCGCTTTTTCATGTATTTATTGAATTTAAGACATGTTACAAAATCTTAATATTTTATAAAAACTTTATCAAAAAAAGTCAATTTTTTTCAATAAATAATCTTTATATAAATACGAGAGATATTAAAGGTTTTTTATAATGACATCATTTTCATTCAATTATGCATCTAATCCGCAAACATCATCAAAACCGTCTGATGAAAAAATCGCACAAATGAAAAAAGAACAAGAAGCAAGACGTGCTAAATTATTAGAAGCAGTTGATGAATACAGAGATATATACGCAGCAGCAGAACAAAGCTATGTTGAGGCTCAATCAATATTCTTGATGCAAGAACGTGAACTTGCAAGACATGATGAATCAGATAAAGATTATGCTCAATATGAAAAAGAATATAGACACGCAAAAAAAGCATATAGCAGTGCATATTCTGATAAAGATTTGAAACTTCAATTACTTCAATATCGTACTGATAACTATGTTAGAGCAAACAGAACTAACTTGCTTGACTTAGCTTAATCTTCATTTTTTGTTACAAGTATTAAATTTGTAGTTGATTTTTTTTCTTGACATACTATTATTGTCTTACAGATAGATAATAATAAAGGATTAAAGTATGTCAATTAACTTAAAAAACAAAGCTACAATAGTTAAGAAATTCGGCGCAAATGAAAAAGATACAGGTTCTGCCGAAGTTCAAATTGCAATGTTAAGCCAAAAAATCAGCGAATTAACAGAACATATGAAATCTAATAAAAAAGATTTCTCTGCTAAACGTGGTTTATTAATGATGGTAGGTAAAAGAAAAAGACTTTTAGCATACTTAAAAGATATTAATTTGGATGGCTACAGAGCATTAATCAAAAAACTAAAAATAAGAGGTTAGTTTTTATTAAAATGTTTAATAAAAAAGGACAGGTTTTAAAGAACCTGTCCTTTTTTATATTTCTAAATTGTTTAATTAATTAAAATCTGAAATAAATGAATGGATTATAAGTATTTGCTGCAATACTTACAGTTGATAAGAAGAATAATACCAGCAGCCATAAATTAATAAATGCTCTGCCAAATTTGTTTTTAACTTCAAGCATATTTTTGAAAATTGGCATTGCACAAAGTATTGCCACAACAAATGTAATTATTTCAATAGTATCAACATAATAAGCAAACGTATAAACAGGATTTGTGTGTAACAATCCGAACATATTCATAATATAATCCCAAGCATATTTCATATTATCAGCTCTGAATATAACCCAGCCGATTACAAATAGGAATATACAATAGAAATGTTGAAGTACGTAAACCCATTTTGCGTGTTCTTTCTGCTCAAATTCCTTGATATTTAGTAATTTTTCAACAATAATGAAAAATCCGTTCCAAATACCCCAAACAACAAAATTCCAAGCAGCACCGTGCCAGATACCTGTTAATAAGAATACGATACCAAGGTTTCTGACAGTTTTCCATTTACCTTGTCTGTTACCGCCAAGAGAGATGTAAACGTACTGTTTGAACCAAGTAGAAAGTGAAATGTGCCATCTTCTCCAAAATTCTGTAATACTTCGTGAAATATATGGATAATTGAAGTTTTCAAGGAATTTAAATCCGAATATTAAGCCCAAACCGATTGCCATATCTGAGTATCCTGAAAAGTCAAAATAAATTTGGAAGGTATAAGCAATTGAACCAAGCCAGGCAATTCCGTGTCCGAATGCGTGAGGGTCTTGTGTAAAGATTTTATCTGCAATAGCTCCCATAGTGTTAGCTATGAGCATTTTCTTTGAAAGACCTATGATAAATCTTTTTACACCTAAATTAACTTTTTCAAAACAAACTTCACGGGAATCAATTTGGTCTGCTACATCGTGATATTTAACAATAGGACCTGCAATTAATTGCGGGAATAAGCAAATATATAGAGCAAGTTTATAAAAATCGTGCTGAGCTTTAACTTCACCTCTATATACATCAATTAAATAAGACATTGCTTGGAATGTATAGAAAGAAATACCGATAGGCATTATAATATCAAGTGCGTGAATATTAGAATGGAATATGTTATTACAGTTTGCAATTAAGAAATTGAAGTACTTAAAGTAAACAAGGAATGATAAATCTGCAATTATTGTTAAAATCAAACACAATTTCTTGTGATTAACAAATTTTTCCATTGCAAGAGCGCCGAAATAATTGAATATAATTGTCAAAAGCATTATTGCAAGATATTTTGGTTCGCCCCATGCATAGAAAATTATACTTGCAACCAGCAAAATCGGGTTGTGTAATTCCTTTTTTGTTACCAAATACAATAATAAAAGTATCGGTAAAAATATAAATACAAATGTCATTGAACTAAATAGCATTATTTCTCCTTGTCGTTATTATCATACATGCCTGTCAATTTCGGCATATACACCGTTGAAAAATTCATAATTATGATATCGGGTTTATAAGCTTTTATTAAAGGCTCATAGGTATAAAAATTCAGATTTCTGTAATTGTCATACAATCTTATAGTGTGTTTAAAGCTGTATGGTAAGAATTCAACCAAATTTCTGCCGAAAGAATTTGCAATAAGCATAGTTCTCAAATTCGAACCGTCAGGATAATAAAACTCCTCGTCAAATCCGCATAAATCTTTCAATGGTGTAAAACTGCCCGTTTGCATTTTTGATTCATCAGGATTTTTGTAATACAAAAAATCTGTATCAAGAACTTTTTTGTTAATAAATTTCGGAAGTTTTAACTGCATCAAGCCTTGACCTTCCGTAAATTCAGCATTCCACCAGTACTTAACCCTTTTGTCATAATATGTTGTCATTGTACTTTCTTCCAAAATTTTTACATTTGGAAAATCCTTTTGTACTGTTTTCATTAATTCACGATAACAAACGTAAGCACCTTTTTTAGAATAATGGTGATCAGTTTTATAAAATACTGGAGTTTGTTTATTGGCTTCAAGCATTGCCTGTTTTGGAAAAACAATCTTAACATCGGTATTCTGCTTTATATATTCAATGATTTCTTCACCTTTATCAGATTCTGGTGTTGTTATATCAGGAAACTTGTAATTAAAAAAGTCTGCACGTCTCGGTACTATAAGAATATATAATTTAATCTTATTTTTATTACAATATTCATTAAATTTACTTAAATTTTCAGCGTAAACAATTTCATCCCCGCTGTTATATCTTTCTTTTGTAAGCCCTAAATAAGCGACATCCGTCGTTATATTGAATTGTTTATATAATTTTCCTGTTTTTGTTTCACAAATTTGATTTAATGTGCAGGATAAAAAGCTGTTAACAGAAATAAGTTCTTTTCTGAGTGCAAATCTGTCATTAAACCATTCATTAAATTCTTTCCCGAAATTGTAATTTATTTGATTGTTTTCGATAAAAGGTTTTAGTTTTGCAAGATAACGATTTTCACCTTTAGCTTTTTCATCCTGATTTATATGACTCATCGGTATAAATAAGAATATTAAAAATATTATTAAAAACATAATTTCAATTCTTGATTGCTTTTGTATATTTTTAAAATTCGCCAAATAACTTGTGAGTTTATAAGATAAAAGAAACGTTAATATAATTATTGAAATCAATATAAAAATATCAGGAGCAATATCAGCAGAAATTTTAACCGGTGCATCATAAATTAAAGAAAATCCGGTATTCGATGGACTTATAATTAATTTATCGTTGTCAATTTTTATTGTTGCATTTTTTGCTTTAAAGTTTTTCAAGTTATCTAATTTTAACTCACCGTTTTTAATCTGAATATTACTTATTACTATATTGCTATTATCAACGGACATTTTTGAAAACAATAATTTAACACGTCTCAGGCGTTTTACTCTTTTAACGTCAATTCTCAAAGTTTGAGGTGTATTAGTTAGTTTAGTTTCTGTTGAGCCTTGTTTTGTTTTTTTTACAACAAATTTATTATTATTTTTTTTGCTAAAAACAGCAGTAACTTTGCAATTACCATTTCCTGAAATATCAAAAGTTATAGGAAGCGGTTTGAAATCTAACCAAATTTTGTTTGTTGCAATTATACAAATTATTACTAATATTAGTGATATTATCGTACGTTTTTTCATAAAATTTTATTCTCTATTTTTTATATTTGCAATATTTTTTTTTATTTTACCATAATCATCATACTTATCATAAAAGTATAGTGCCATATTTTCCATTAATTCTTTATCTTCCGGATTGTCAATGTCTAAAACTGCGGTATCTTTCATTTCATAAGCAACAGCTTTGCCGTCAAAAAGTTTTACCGCTTTCAATAAAAATTCAGGTCTATAAGCATAAATTGAAGCATTCATATCATATACAGAAGGAACTTCTTGTCTTGAAACTGCTCCAAGATTTTCAACAGGTTTATAAAATCCGTTTTCATATTTTTTTACCTGATTAAAATAAGGTGAACGTCTTGAAGTTGTCATTGAAAAACTCAAATCGGCTTCTTTATTTTCAATCAGAGCTTCCAAAACACCTTCAATATCTTTTTCGGTTCTTAAAGGTGAGGTTAAATCAATATCGATAACATAATTGTAAGGTTTATTCATTTTTATGTATGTGTCTTTTATTACATCAATTTTTCCGACTCTGTCACCTGCAAGCTCTTCTGTTCTCGGAATATGTGTGAAAGCTATGTTTGTTGTTTTAAATTGTTCAACAAGCTCATTACTGTCTGTATTAAGGGCTAATTCACATTCGTAAGCAGAACTATTTTTTACAAATAAATCATATGCTGACAGAGTGTAGTAACATATCGGGTACTTTAAAAAGTCGGAAATATTTTTATTCTTTAATCCTTTTGAGCCCTTTCTTGCACATATTGTAAATAAAATTTTCATGATAATGCTGCCTCTAAACTTTCTAATGCTTCTTTCGGTGTATTATAACCATTTTTATCTTGTGTTTCTATTAAATTTAAAAAATATTTCATTTCTTCAATATACATATCATCTTTATTTTTCGTTAAATCAAAAATTTTGGTTTCATTTTGAGCAAAAACTTCTACCTGACGTTTTGTTTCTCTGCCAAAATAATCCAGATGGAGTGAACCGATAATATTTTTATTTTCAAAAATATATGCCGCGATATCATTTGACGTTATTTCCAAATCTGACTTCTTGCCTGATAATTTTGAAATTTTATTGAATTTGCCGAATATCCATTTTAAATAATCAATTTCATGAATTAAATCAAGTTCAACACCACCGCCCATATCAGCTTTTGCACTGTAATAATTTCTGTAATCTCCTGTTTTTCTCCATTTAGGAAGGTATGAAGAACAAATTGCCCTGAATGAATACACATTATTATTTTCTACAAAAACTTTTAATGCTTTTACCTCACTGTTATGTCTTAAAGGACAGGCAATATAATTTACCCCTTTTGAAAATTCACACTCATATGGCTTTTCAAAAATCGGTTTTTCTATAAACATATTTTTTGTTTTGTTTTTTAATTTCGAAATTGCTTCATAATGCAGAGTTGTCGGATTTGTTATAAAAATTATGTCGTAGTCATCAGGAACATTTTCATAATCTGTATAAACCGTTTCAATATTTTCAAACGATTCATTTTTGGTTCTGAGTGCATCAACTCTTACATCCGCAAGCGAGATTAAATTTTTTAAATGTCTTTGTCCGATTGAACCCAATCCAACAAAAAGAACTTTATATTGCACTCCAACCTCCGTCTACCATAAGGTTATGGCCGGTTATATAACTTGCTTCATCAGAAAGCAGAAAGCTGACCGCAGGTGCCATTTCTTCCGCCCTTGCAAGGCGTTTTAAAGGCGAACGATGCGAATAATTTTTTACAAATATCGGATTTTGGTTATCAAAAACACCACCGGGCGATACACAATTTGCTCTTATACCTTTGTGTCCGACGTATGAAGCTAAATATCTTGTAAAATTAATTATACCGCCTTTTATTGCAGGATATGCTGCGGGCGAAGTTCCGCCAGTTCCTTCATATATTGTGAAATCGTTTCCGCAAACACCATATATGGAGCCGAAATTAACAAAAGAAGAACCCTCTTTCATATATTTTAAGCCTTCTTGTGTTATTGTAATAATCGGATTCAATTGCATATCAACATTTTTTTGCCAGGATTCAAAAGACACATCTTCAAGTTTATTACCCCAGTCTATTGTTCTGGGATATGCACAGTTTACAACGCCATCAATTTTACCGTATTCTTCGTAAACATTTTTAAACAATTCCTTAATTGCATTATTGTCGGTTATATCCAATTTGTATTCTTCAGAGTTAATATCTGCGTTTATAGCGATACCATGCTTTTTTTTGATATCCTTTACAATTTCTTTTCCTATAAGTCCGCATCCGCCGAATACAATTATTACTTTATCTTTTAGCATTCTTTCTCCTTATTGTCTGACAAAAAATTTATCAATGGTTTCTCCGTTATGTTCTTTTAAAATCAAATTTTTGCTTTGACCGAAAACCAGCTTATTGGCAGGAATATCTTCATTTACAACACTTGCATCTGCTGCAAAAATTACATTATTTGATATATTACTTGTGCCGATTACTTTTGATGAAGCATATAAAATAATACCTTCGCCGAAGGCAGGATAGATGTCTTCTTTTGAGGCACCTATGGTAACATTTTGATGTATTAATATGTAATTTTCATAGTGTGCATTTCCGATTATCGAACCGACCGGATGACAAAACATAAATACATCAGGCAATTTTATTGAATAAAATGCATCAAGACAATTAAGTGTCTTATTCAAGTAAAATAATTTCTCTGCTAAGTTTATATTATCGTTTAAATATGCTTCATTGGACAAAAACCATAAAAACATACAATATTGATCTGAATGCATATGATTAAAATAAGGTATTCCGTCTTTTGAAAAGTATTTTATTGCAGGATTTATTTTAGAGAAACAAAATTCTAATCGGGTAAGTGCATTATCAATAACTTTTCCGACCTCGTTGGGACTAACAGTATTTTTATCCGGAAATATGTTATTGATTTGTTTGCTTATATATTCAATTAATTCATTTTTTTCTATTGATAAATACATACGTTTTTACTTAAAATTTTATATATCTTATGTCATCCTGTGCTTTTGCGTAATTTTGAGCATTGCCAATATCCAGCCAATATCCACGTATAGGGAAATGACTTATTTTTTTCCTTTTCTTTATCAGATTTTCCATTAAATCGGTAGAATCGTATTTTTCATTTTTTGGTATAAATTTTATGAGTTCTTTTTTCAAGAGATAAATTCCGGCATTTGAATAATATGTGAAGGAAGGTTTTTCTATCAAAGAATTTATTTTTTTGTCCGTTGTATCAAGTATACCGTATGGGATGTTAATTCTTATATTAAACGTCGCTACCGACATACTGTCATTATGATCTTTATAATTTATAAAGAAATCATAGAAATCAATATTGGTTAAAACATCTGCATTCATAACTAAAATGTCTTTATGTTCAAATTTTTCGACCAAAGATAGTGAGCCGATTGTTCCCAAAGGCTCATTTTCCTCAATGAAATGTATTTTTATATTTGTATACTTGTAATTTTTTTCAATGTAATTAATAATTTGTTCTTTTAAATGGTTTACTGAAATATAAAAATTTTTTACTCCAAATCGTATTAATCTATCAATATTATGTGCAATAATGGGTTTCCCTGCAAGTTCAAGCATAGGTTTTGGCGTATCATTTGTATAAGGTTTTAATCTTATACCTTTTCCACCAGCCATAATTACCGCATCAACAGGAAGCAATGCATCAATTTTCGTAAGATTTATCAATTCAATAAGTTGGAAATTTTTACTTACAACCGGAACAATTTTTAAACTATTTTTTTTATATTCATCGAATTTTTTGTAATCAGAATAATTTAAAAGATATTTGAAATTTTTTTTCATAATACTTGTTATATTGTCATCAAGGGTATGACCTTTTAGTAATCCGCGTCTTATATCTCCGTCAGTTAGAGAACCAATTATTCTGGCATTTTTATCAATAACGAACAAAATTAAGCACGCAGTATTTTTAGGAAAGTTGTTAATTTTTGATAAAGCATATCTTATGTTTTTATTGTCTTTAATGGTAAATTTTGCTTCGTTCATATTGATAATATACCATGAACATGTATAATGTAGAAACAAATAAGAGTTTTTATACCAAATAAAAAGGATTTTATAAATGTCAAATAGCACAAAAAGCCGTTCTGAGAGGATGTATGAGGCATTATTAAATACTCATAAATACTTTTTTGATTATGATAAAGAAGAGCTGAAAGAAGAATTTGCCTGCCATCTCGCAGAATGTCCGGCATGTGGCTCAAAACGCATAAATAAATACTGGACAAAAGATTGGTTTAAAATTGACAGATGTCCGGATTGTGGTTTTGTATTTGTTAACCCCAGAATGAATGATAAAGCTACCTATGAGTTTTATAATCAAGAGTGGATAAATATTTATAATGAAGGTAAATTTTATAATAAAAATGTATCCGATAAAAATGATGCTGACGTCATTGAAAATATAAAAATATTTGAACTTTTGTACAAACATTTGGAACAAAAAGAAGGAAATATTATTGAAATAGGCCCGGGTGGAGTTGGTGCATTTTTAAATTGTGCAATGGAAAAAGGGTATGATGTTACCGGAGTGGAGCTCGGAGAAGAAAATTGTAATATATTGAGACAACTTTTGGGTGAAAAAGCCAATATAATTCAATCTACGCTGGAAGGTGCCAACCTTCCTTCAGATTATTTTGTAGGTGGTTCTATGAGAGATGTTTTGGAACATATTCCTAACCCTAAAGATTTTTTGAAAGAACTTAACAGAATACTTAAATTGAACGCATATTTTACAATTCAGGTTCCGAATGTTGCAGGACTTATTTATAAATTTGCAAAACAATCTCATACCGTGGTATTTCCGTTTGAACATCCGAATTATTGGAGCCCGAAGGCCCTGACAAAAATACTTAACGATACCGGATTCGCAGTTGAATCAATTGAACATTTTGCCGATGATTTTACGTTATCGTCTATAAATAATTATATGAACGGAGAATCCACATTTACTACATGTTTTAAAAGAGAGCAGGATTCTGCGCAAAAATCAATGTACAAAAGAATTAGCAAACTGCTGAAAAACCGGTTTATAAAAAGTTTAGACGATAAATTTACTCCACAAATTGCCGAAAAACTCAAAAAAGGCAGCGTTATAAGAGTTTTAGCACGAAAAATTCAAAATATTTAAATAATTTTTAAAAACTTTTTCAGGCGATATCTTAATAACTCTTTTTTTGTGAAAATAAAAAGCCAATTTTTGTTTGTTTTTTCAATCCATTCTATTAATTCGTATTTGTTTACGAGTTTTTTACCCAATAACTGTCCTTTTAGATAAAGAGCATCTTGTCTCAGGCTTGGGGTGTTTGGTTCCAGATATTTAACAAAACCTCTCAACTGCATATTCCAATGCTTAAATTGTTCATGCTTCGGAATTTCCAAATCATATTTTAAACTTTTAAGTTTTCTTCCGTTTGGCGACTGTTTATACATGGATTCATGATAGTGGAATAATGTATCATCAAAACCCCATTTATGACCTTTTTTTTGAAGCGCAGTTCTTATAATGATATCTTCATTCCTGTATATGTAATCATCGTCTAAATCGTTCATAATATCATCAAAGGCAGCTTTTCTTCCCATTTGAGTGCCACCAAAGCCAAATCCTCTTTCTTCGTCTGCAAATTTTCTTTCATAATACAGCATACAAACATGTCTTTGTTCACATTCAAACCAGTCATATTTTTCCGTATTCAAATAGAATTTGTCAAACCAGCCGTCTGCAATATAAACGTCAGAATGAAGATAAATAAAAAACTCTGTCTGAACTTCTTTTATCAACTGCATTATTGAATAGCCGAGAGTTTTAAACTGTTTATGGTCAAACACTTCAACACGAGGAAACTGTTTTGCTATTTCAATGGTATCATCTATACATCCACCATCACCCAAAAGTAAACGGTTTACAGGAATTTCTCTGTATATTGAAATTAAATTTTTATACCAAAGTTCATTTGTATGCAAAACTGGGATTATAACATCTACTGCGTGAGTGGGATTATTTGCGAATCTGTCAACAAATTCTTCTTCACTGTATAATCTCTGAAATATTGATTGTTCAGTCATAATTTTTAAGTTCCTCTTCCAACATTTTTTTAATAATATCATTAAAAGATGTCTCGGGCAACCAGTCTAATTCTTTTTTTATTTTTGAATTATCTCCAATCATAACAGGCTTTTTTCTTGTTATTAATGATTTATCTTCGATAATATATTTTTCCCAATCTAAGTCTAATAAACTAAAAACTTGTTCAATCCAATCCTGAACTTTATGCAATTCTCCGGACGAAATCACATAGTCATAAGGTTTATCGGCAATAAGCATTCTGTAAAATGCATCACAAAAATCAGGAGCATATCCCCAGTCTGTTTGAGCGTTTAAATCCCCAAGGATTAGTTTATCAGCTTCACCTTTTTTTATTTTAACGGCAGTTTGTATAATTTTTCTTGATAAAAAATTCGGAGAACGAAAATGTGATTCGTGATTAAATAAAATACCTGAACAAGCAAATAAATTATATTTTTCTCGGTACCATTTTATAATATCCATACCTATTTTTTTGGTTATTCCATAATCGCAAATTGGATTTTTTTCAGAGTTTTCGTTTAATAATTCTTGTTTTGGCATTCCGTAGATAAGTGATGAAGATGCATAAAAAACTCTTGTATCATGTGATACATTAACAAGAACTTCTAAAATGTTTTTTATATATTCAACATGTGTTTTAAAGCAAGCATAAAACTCTGTACCATCTTGTTCAACATTATTTCCTGACGAATGGTGGTGTGCTGCTAGATAATAAATTTGATTTATTTTATTTGCAGAAAAATATTCTGCCAAAAACTTCAAATCATACATTAAAAAAGGATCTTCTCTGGTTATACCGATAACCTCAAAATTTTTATTCTGTAAATATTTTGTTAATATTTTCCCGTCTTGTCCGTTTGAACCAATAATCAGAGCTTTTTTCATAAATTTTTCTCCATTAAAAAGTTAAGATGATTGAGTATTCTTTCGCCGGCTTTACCGTCTAAAACTCCCCAATCCTGACTTTTTTCTATCTGTTTTTGTTTTATTTCATTATAATAAGCGTCATCTGTTGTTAATTTTTTTAGTTGATTTTCAAATTCTTGTTTATTAATTGCTCTTACAATGCCTCCTATTTGATATTGAATATAGTTCATATTTTGAATATCAAAGTTTAATACAGGTATACCACAAGCAATTGCCCATTTCATTGATGAGGAAATATTTACAACAAATATATCAGCAAGTCCGACCATTTCAACGGTATGACCGTCATATATTTTAAAATTATCAGATTCGTATTTTTTCAATGATTCTATATCAAGAGACGGATGTGGACAGCCTATTACGTTACAATTGGTATTTTTTAGCGTTTTTGTCCAATATTCAAGAAGCTCATAATGGTTATCGTGAAACTCATCCATTCCTGCCATTAGATATTTTGGTGGGATTGCCGTAACTATTAGTTTTTTATTTTTATCAAAATGATATTTTTCATATATTTGATTTCTTAATTCATCTTTATTTTGAACAATATGATACAGTGTATCAATATTAAGATTGCCGAGAGTAAACAGTTTTTTCTTATCAAGTCCGGCATTAGCATAATAATCATAGTATGCTTTTCCGTCCAAAATTATGCTGTCAATATATCCACTGTTAAATAACCATGGTTTTGGTGGTTCAATACCGTGCAGTTTATAATAAAGAATATAGCTGGCCGGCAGGCGTAAAACTTTTTTTCCTTTATAATTCCATACCCAATTCGGGAATAAAAGTCCGGCAATTCTGTTAAGAAAATATTTCATTGAATGGGTTTCTTTTGTTACAAAAAAATCTACGTCATCGCCGTTTGACATTGCTATTGTAACAGTAGAAGTTTTTATACCGTACCTGTGAGCCTCTTGTATACATACAGCTGTATCGTGTCCCGGAATATCACAACCCAGCATAACCAAATTCGGCTTAACCTCGTTTAATATTTTTCTAGTTACAAATTTTCTGAATTGAAATCTTTGTTTTATATCACTCCAATTGTTTACGGGATTATTTTTAAAATCAACAAATCTTCTTTTTAATGTTTGTTTTACTTTCTTAGGTTCATTTTGCCCGGTCGTGTGTTGAATAATCTCAACATCATCAAGATTTGTTATTTTATTGCCCTTTTTATCATATATGTCAATATTAATTTTCAAACATTGTTCTATACAGGGAACCATTGATGAATCTATATAACAGGCAAATTGAATTATGGGAATTATATTATTTCCAAGACAAAGCTTTATTATACCCAATTGCTCGGTAAAAAAAGTTGACATATGGCATATAAATAAAATTTTCTTTTTCCCTGTCATAATTTATCCTGTTTATAAGGTTACAATTATTTTGCATTTATCTGTTGATAATGATTCCAAATTATTTAACTCAGGAAAATATTTATAAACCTTGTCTTTATCACAGGCAAAATAATTTCTGCAGCCGTTACAAATATTTTTTTCTCCGAAATATATTTGCTTTACTAAATTTTTTAGAAGTTTGCAATTAAATGCCTTATTCAAATCTCTATAATCACCCAATGCTAGATGTTGAGAAAAATCTCCACAGCATAATACAACTTTGCCGTTAGAATTTACCGTAATTGTGTTATTTACATAACTGCAAGTCTTCACTTCTACGGGTATGTCAAACTTAAAGCAATCTTGTTCCATTTCTTTTGTATAATATAATTTTGTGCTTTTTTTATCATCCGACCACGATATATAAGGTCCCATCGTTGTAAATCTTATTTCATCTACATATGGTGACCAGGTTTCTATAAATTTATGCAAATCTGTTGATTTTGTAAATAAGCAATGTATTGTTCTGAAAGGTGTTTTTAAATTTTCAGCCCTTCTCTTTTTTACTTCTTCATCAAAGTTTTTAAGTTTTTCTATTGTTTCTTCAAATTTAAGATTTTTTCTTGTTCTTTCGTAACTTTCTTTATCCCAGCCTTCAATTGAAAATTGAAGTCTGTCAATAAGCATTAGTTCATCGGTAAATTTATCCATATTTGTTGTATTTGTGGATAACAAAGTCTTTTTATTTAATTGTGCAATTTTTTTTATATATTCACCTGCATTTTTGTTTAACAATGGTTCTCCAAAAGCGTATAGAGAAATATTTTTTAAATCCGGCATTTCTTTTAACTGAGAATATATTGTTTCAAATATTTCTTCAGTCATTAATCCATTATCTTTAAACGTAAATCCCTCCTGCTGTCTTGGACAATAGGGGCATTTGGCATTGCATGTAGAGCCTATATCTATTATGGCTTTTGTTATCTTTCTAGGATTTAGTTTATTGAAAAAGTAATAGCCAAAACCTAAGAAATCTGTTTTTGAGAGGTATTCATACAACCTTTTTTTAAATTTATTCATGCGTTATCCTTTATACAATCTCAATTTCAGGCATAGGGAATATAAATTTTCCACCGTTTTCCAGATATTCCTTTTCTCTTTCAAGAATATTGTGTTTAAAATGCCAAGGTAAAACAAGGAAATAGTCCGGTTTCATTTTTTTTGCATCTTCTTCTGAAATAATAGGAATAAGTGTTCCCGGTGTAAAAGAACCGAATTTATCTTCATTAACTTCTGCTATGTAAGGTATTTCCTTCGTAGTTAATCCGCAGAATTGCAATAATACATTACCTTTAGTGCTTGCACCGTATCCGAAAACTTTTTTACCGTCTTTTGTAAGTGCCTCAATTAATTCTTTAAGATTTTTTCTGTGTTTAAAAACTCTTTCTTCAAAATCTCGGTATGGTTTTGGAGTGCATAAACCCATATCGTCCTCTTGTTGAAGCATCCAGTTTATAATAGGAGTATTTTCTTTATAGTTAGCTGTTTTTTTACTTGCTGTTACGGCAAAGGAACCGCCGTTTATTGCGTTCATTTGTACATCAATAACCTTCATGCCGTTATTTTCAAGCATTTCTTTTACAACCTTAAACGAATAAAACTCCAAATGCTCATGGCAAACTGTATCGTAAGCATTAGTTCTGAGCATTGAAGGCATATAACTTTGTTCAAAATGCCAGATTCCGTCAGACGCTAAAACTTCTTCAATATCTTTTATGAAGGTTTGCGGTTCTTCCAAATCATAAAACATTGCTATTGAAGTTATTATTTTTGCTTTTTCTTCTCCGAATTTTTCTTTAAATACTTTGGCTGAGAAAAAATCGGGTATTAATGTTATGTCATCTGTATAGTATTTTTTGAATTTTACACCCGTTGGGTCTATACCTACTTTTTTACATTTGCTTTTATATGCTTTTAAAGAAGTCGCATCATTACTTCCTATATCAATTACAAGGTCATTTTCTTTTGGATTTGCAAGTTTTTCCAAAAAAGCAATTTTGTGTGTTAAATGGTTTACCATTGATTTATTTAAACCTGACCGGTAACCATAGTTCTCTCCGTACATTTCATCAAGCGAATAAGACTGTTTCATTTGCAATAAACCACAGTCTTGGCACCATACTAAATCAAGCGGACCTTTTGTTATTTTTTCTTCTTTTGATTTTGGAAATACCCCTGTTAAGACTTGTTCTCCAAGTGAAAGTACTTCTGTTAAATTGGTACTCTTACAATTTCTGCATTTTTTTATTTCGTTTATCATAAATAACCTTTTTATTGATGTCTTAGTTAATATTATCACGAATATTGTGTTCAAATATCATAAAATTTTTTTTGTAAATTAATATTAAAATCCTTTAAAATTTTTAGAATGTTATTAGCAGTGTCATCTTTTTCATATGGGTTTTTAGTATTAGTAAAATCTTCAGTAAAAGCTTTTTTTATAGCATTTAAAATATCTGACTTTTCTGATTTACAATTTATTATAGATTTAGCCTGAATACGTCCTTTTTGTCGATTTCCGATATTTACAGTTGCAATTCCGAAAGATGGAACTTCTAATATTCCGCTTGAAGAATTGCCCACAACTGCATCAACGAATTGTATTGTCGAAAGATACTTTTTCATTCCTAGAGATTTGTACGTTTTTACATTATTATGCGTATTTTCAAAATCTTTTATTAAATTGAAAATGTCAATATTTCCTTCGTCAGAATTAGGACTTGTTATTATAATGTTCGTTTTTTCTAATTCGTCAAGTGCTTTTAATAATTCCTCAAATTGTTCTTTTGAATTACCTTCTAATGTGACTGGATGAAACGTTACAAGCAGATTGTGATTATTAAATTTAAAATCCAAAGATTTTTCCAGCTCTTCTTTGCTCATCAAAGGAACAGTTTTTATGTTTTCAACACCTAATGAACCTACATTAAAAACATTTTGTGGATTTTCACCCAGCTGAATTACGCGTTTACGGTATTCCTCACAGCTGGTAAAGTGTAAGTGGCTCATTTTTGTAATGGAATGTCTTATTGCTTCGTCAATAGCACCTTCAGTTGTTTCTCCGCCATGAATGTGTGCTATTGGAATATTGTTTAACATTGCTGACTGAGCAACACCCATAATTTCGTATCTGTCGCCTAAAAGTACAACAATATCAGGTTTTAGTTGCTTAAAAATTTTTGAGAACTTTTTTATTGCCTGTGCAAGGGCGTGTGCCGGTGATTTTTCTATTTCTATATCAACGGTTTTCGTTATAGGCTGTGTAATTTCATCAATTGTATGTCCGAATTTTTCTGACAAGTGCATACCGGTTGCAATTAATTGAAGTTCTAAATCTTTATCTTGGTAAATTTTTTCAATTAATCTGCTCATTATACCGTATTCGGCTCTAGTTGATGTTACTACACAAATCTTTCGCATAAACCCTACATTTGTCTGAAACCTCTAAAAGATGCATCTCTGTTCATATACAAGTTATAACCGTTTTTATGCATTTTTTCTTTTTGATTTTCTATATATCTATCAATTAGTTTTGTATTTGCCTTATAAAGTGCTTCATATATTTCTTCATCTGTATATTTCGTGAAATTAACTGCTATTAAGTCTGAGTTTGTATGTTTATTTACATAAAAATCCTCAGCATCTTTAACAAGCCCTTTTTCCACTGCAATATCAAACAATTCACTTCCCGGATACGGCGTAACAGGCCTTAAAGTTCTTAATTGAGCGTGGTCATCATATTTTAATAAAAATTCAACTGCGTCATCAATTGCACTTAACGGCTCATTAATATTTCCGTATATTATATTCAGCCCCGGAGAAATTCCCACTTTTAAGGTATTCTCAATACCTTTTATAATCATATCTCTGGTTAAGCCTTTGTGCATAACTTTTAAAGTATCATTATCCAATGATTCAATACCATAGTTTATAAATACGCAGCCGGCTTCTTTCATTTTTTCAAGGGTTGGAATATCAGCATAATTCAGTCTGCCGTTGCATTCCCACCTTATATTAACTTTTGCGTCAATAAATGCCTGACAAAGTTCAACGGTTCTTTCTTTTGAACTCATCAGTAATTCGTCTTCAAAACCTATGTATGTAATATTATAATTTTTCTTTAAATATTCAATTTCTTCTATAATACTTTTTGCACTTCTTGGTCTAAAACCTTTATCAAGCCTGTAACAGAAGTTGCAGGCAAACGTACAGCCCCTGCCGGAAAGCATTGTCATACATCTTTCATTATTTTTAATATTCGGCATACGAAGCATTGCATAAAAATCTATATTAAATAAGTCATATGCCGGCATTGCAATTGTATCAATATCTTGGATTAACGGTCTGCGTGGATTTATAACACATTTTCCGTCCTTATCTTTATATGCAATTCCGAGAATCTCTGAATACGGTTTACTATGGTTTTCTATTGCATCCAACAGCTCAGGCATTGTTAATTCACCTTCTCCGATACCGATAAAATCAGCATTACTTATTTTCATAAAGTATTCAGGTGCTGATGCCGGACCATGTCCACCTATCATATAACTGAAATGTTTCCTGTTTTTTGATGCATTAATAGCTTTTGACAGGGATATAAGTTTTCTGTATTGATAATAGCCCCCTATTGTACTGACCATAACGCCGTCAAAATCGTGACTATCCAGAAATGTTGTTAAATGTTCATCAGGATAATGATATACATCCTGATGGTATACTTCTACTTTATGTCCAGCATTTCTTATAGCAGAAGCCAAATATCCCAATCCCATAGGGAATTCTGCAGTGTATGAGTCGTTGTCATATACAACCATTAATATTTTCATTTTGTGTAAATCCTAACTTTCTCTTTTACCTATAGATATCATAAAAAAAACCTTCATTCAACATTTACGGAATAACAATTATTTCATCCGAACTATAGTTTTTTAAGGCTGTTTTGCCTATAATTTCATCCCATCGCATTGGAGAAATACCGTTTGCCGGACGTTTTACCGTAAGATTTTCTTCCGTAAATTTCTCACCTTTTTTTATATCACATTTTGCGACAATAGATTTTCTTACAATTTCAATATTCTTTTTTTCGTTTTCCTGTGGTTTTTTTATTCCGTTACCAAACGCAAGTTCTATATTTCTGATTGATTTTACCATTTGTTTTAATTCATTCGGCTCCAAACTTGCTTTATGGTCAGGACCTTCCATTGTTTTATTGAGAGTAAAATGTTTTTCTATAATTTTTGCTCCCATTGCTACTGCCATAACCGGTATTTCTATCCCTTGAGTATGGTCTGAATAACCGACAGGCAAATTAAATTTATTTTTTATTGTCAGCATTGCGTTCATATTTACATTGTCATAGGGGCATGGATATTCTGTTGTACAATGTAAAAGAGAAACGTCGCAATTTTTTAGTACATTTAAAGCATCATTAATTTCATCTAAGTTTGCCATGCCTGTTGATAAAATAACCTTTTTACCAAAAGAATTAATTTTTCTTAGATATGGTAAATTAGTAATTTCGCCTGACGGAATTTTAAAAATAGTCATACCTAAATTATTTAGAAAATCAGCACTTTCTAAATCAAAAGGTGTGGATAAGAACATTATATTTTTGAGTTCGCAATATTCTTTTAATTGGCTAAATTTATCATAAGACAATTCCAAATTTTTAAGCATTTTATATTGGGAATCATCATTATTGGTATTTTTTATTTGATAATCAGCTTTTTTAGCACTTTTGTTTACTAGATTTTCAGCTTTAAAAGTTTGAAATTTTATACAGTCGCAACCAGCTTCTGAAGCTTTATCCACAAGTTGTTTTGCGAGTTCAAAAGAACCGTTATGATTAACTCCTGCTTCTGCAATAATAAATGTTCTTTTCATGTTTATTATGTTATCACAAAATCAAATTAAAATTTTATAAAGAATACTGTTTGTAAAAAAAAATGTGCTATATTTATTTTGTAATCTGCAAAAGAATAGTGAGGTTAATGATTATGGGAAATGAAATGTTAATGACAAAGAAAACAGTAGAAGGAATAGAAAAAGAAGTTCAGATATGCAAAGAGTGTCTTATGTTATCAACAAGACCGAGATTAACATACAATGAAGACGGTGTATGTTCTGCGTGTCAATGGTCACATGAAAAAAAGACAACGGTTGACTGGGCAAAAAGAAAAGAAGAATTAAAGGCATTTTGTGATAAATACAGAAGTGAATCAGGTTTTGACGTAATTGTTCCTGTATCAGGCGGTAAAGACAGTTCTATGATTGCTCACAAATTGAAGTATGTATGCGGCATGAATCCTTTGTGTATGAACATTAACCATTATGTTGATTGTAATACTGAAATGAATGAAATTAACCTTAAAAATTTCGTAAAAAATGGTTTTGAGTTATTCAGAGTATATCCAAACCAAAAAATTGAAAGAGATTTAGACAGAATTGGTTTGGTACAATACGGACAACCTTATTTTGGATGGATGACATCAATGGTTTTGGCTCCTCTAAAATTGGCAACTAAATTTAATATTCCGTTCATAATGTACGGCGAAGAAGGTGAAGTTGAATACGGCGGTTCTACCGAATTAAAGAATAAACCTATTTATACTGTTGATGATACCGTTCGTTTCTATTTATCAGGTGTTCATCCTAATACATATCTTGATAAATATACTGAAAAAGAATTATACTGGTGGCTTCCCCCTTCTAATGAAGATATTCAAAAGTTACAACCGGCGGTTGCTCACTGGTCATATTTTGAAAATTGGAACAGCAACTATAATTACGAATATGCAAAAAAATATGTAGGTTTGAAAGAACAAGTTTCTAATTCAGTCGGAACATATAATAATTTTGCCCAGACTGACGGTATTTTATATCCTTTACATACATATTTCATGTACTTGAAATTCGGATTTGGAAGATGCTCACAAGATGTTTGTATTGATATTCGTTCAGGTAAAATAACAAGAGAAGAAGGTATTGAGTTAATTAACAAATACGATGAAACTTACCCTGAACAATTTGAAGAACAATATCTTGAATACTATCAGCTGACAAAACAAGAATTCTATGATGTCATAGATAAATTTGCAAATAAAGATTTGCTTGAAAAGAGAAACGGTCGTTGGGTTAAAAAGTTCAAATTGGTTTAGGCAAAATTTATTAAATAATTATAAAACCCGTATGCTTATAACATACGGGTTTTATTGTTCTGTTAAAGAGTATTTATTAGGATATAAATTTAATAAATGATTAATGTACGAACTCTGAAAACTAATGATTATTATATTTGGTTTATATTCATTTATAGCAGACTCATATTCAGAAAATTTCATACCTCTGTAATTATCGTATAATCGGATAGTGTGCTTAAAACTATACGGCAAATATTCTACAAGATCTCGTCCGAAAGAATTTGCAATTAACATTACTCTAAAATTCGCCCCGTCTTTGTAATAAAACTCTTCATCTATTGCATGATTTTTGTTAAATATGGAAATATTGCTGAGATTACCATAGATTAAATCTGCCGAATATGGATTTTTATAGTATGTATAGGTAACATCTAACAGCTTTTCTTTTTGTTCTTTTGGTATTTTGAAATATGAGAGAGGACCTTCATAAAAATTTTTGTTGCCAAAATAAACAGATATTCTTTTGTTATAATACGGAATTAAAATGTTTTTATCTAAAATTTTTACCTGAGGAAAATCTTTTTGTATTATTTTTATCAATTCGTAATAACCTACATATGCACCGGTTTTTGTCCAATGAGGATTTAATTTGTAAAATACAGGCGTTATTTTATTTGCCTGTAAAAGGGCATTTTTAGGATAGATTATTTTTATATCCGAATTATGCCTGATACTTTCAATAATTTTTTCTGTAACGTCGGGTTCTATCTTTATTTTATCAACATACTTGCAATTGAAAAAATCACTTAGTCTTGGGACAATTAATAGATACAGTTTTATATTATGATTTTTGCAATATAAATTTAATTTATTAAGATTTACTGAATATTGTAATAATTCATCATCGTTTACATTATCTGTATATCCGTAGAATGAGCCTTCGCATAGTACATTACAATTTTTATACATTTTCCAACCGGTGGCTGTGTAGATACCTTTGCTCATTATAAATCTAACGGTATCATTTAATTGAAGCAGTTCTGTTCTTAATGCAAACCTATCATTAAACCATTCATTAAATTCTTTGCCATAGTTGTAATTTACTTTTTTATTTGTTATTAGATGCGGTAATTTCCCCAAAAATCTGTTTTCATTTTTTGCTTTTATAGAGCTTGTATCAATATTACTCATTGGAATAAACAAAAATATAAAAAATATTGCAAGAAATACTACCTCAATTTTAGATTTATTTATTATATTTTTAAAATCAGGCAAATATATTGTAAGTTTATATGTTAAAAGAAATGTTAAAATAATTATTGAAAATAATAAAAAAATATCAAATTCAGGTTTTATCTTGAGGTTAATATTTTTGTCATAAATAAGTTGAAAAGAATTACAATTTTTAGATGTTACGATTAGTTTGTTATTTTCAATTTCTATATCAGCATTTTTTGCAATAAATTGTTTTAAATCATTTAATTCTATTTTTTCATTTTTTAATTGAATATTACTGATTATAATTTTAGAAATGTGATTATTTTTATTCGTAAATATTAGTTTTATACGTTTAACTTTTTTTACATTAGGTATTTCTATACTTATATTTGGTAGTAATTCTGAAAGTTGTATCTCTTTTGTTGCTCGTTTTGTCTTTTTTTGTATAAATTTATTGTTGTCACTTCTGTTTAACAGCGCTGTAATTATATAATTTCCTTGTCCTGAAATGTCAAAATTTAAAGTTATGATAGGGTATGTAAACCACAAAAATTTTGTAAATATAGCAATAATAAACGTTATTAAAACTGATAAAAAAATACGCATTTGCATAAAAAACCAATTTAAAAGAGTTAACTATAATTTATCTTTATTGACATATAAATCAATTAGCATGAATTATAGTTAATAAAATTTATTTGTCAATCTTGATAGAATAATGAAATGGAAAAGAAAACGATATTAAAAATATTTGCAAGTAATTTGCGTGCGGAAAGGGCAAGAAAAGGGTATTCGCAAGAATTTTTATCAGAAAAAGCGAATATCACGACAGAATATTTAAACAGAATAGAAAAGGAAAAATACAGTCCTTCACTAGTTGTTATAGTGAATTTAGCGCATGCTCTTGATGTTGATTTAAATACTCTTTTTCCTATTGGTAAATAATTATTTAACTAAGCTCCCTGCTTTTATAAATGCTTTTGAAGGTAATTTTACGCATTGAACGATTGTTGTGTTTGCACCGACAAATGAGTTTTCGCCTATTTCAACTTCGCCTGCGATTACAGCTCCTACTGCAATATGGCAATTATCTTTTATTATACATTCGTGTTCTATTAATGCTTTAGTATTTATAATACAGTTTTTGCCAATCTTAGCACCTGCGTTAATAAGCACATCGTGCATTACAATTGTTCCCTCTTCAATGCAGGCATGCTTTGATACGTATGCTCTTGGAGAAATAACCGTTGCAAATTTTCCCCCTGCATTTTTGACCTTTTCATACAACTTAATTCTCAAATCGGCAGATTTGATTTGTCCGACGGTTATGAGAAAGTAATATCCCTGCTTTGCATAGCTTCCGATATCATTATCGGTGCCGATAATTTTGTATCCCAAAACTTCTGTTCCTACTTTATCAGGAGTATCAAGAATTCCTGCAATCTCAAAATCTTTTACCCCTTCTATAACGTCAATGCAGCTTTTGCAATGTCCGCCGCCGCCGATTAAGATAAGTTTTTCCATTATTTAAACTCCTTAATCGTTTTTATAACTCGCATTACATCGTCTTCTGTTAAATTAGTTGAGCAAGGTATATTTACAACTTTTTCATAATAGTCAATAGCTTTTTCAATTTTATAGCATTGACTACCTTCATAAGGTTTTAGTGTGTGAATAAGTTTCCATATAGGGCGGGTTTGGATTTTGTTTTCCGTCATATATTTAATCAGGTCATCACGTCTGTCCGTAACAAGCGAATAGAACCAATGATTAGTTCTTATCTTATCGCTGAAACCTAAAAGATTTAAACCGTTTTCGATATATAATTCGTAATTTTTCTTCTTTATTCCAACAAATTTTTCTAACTGTTCAAGTTGTGCAACACCAAGTGCTGCCTGAAGGTTCGTCATCCTATAATTGTAACCGATTTCATCATGTACAAAATATACCGCATCGGCTTTTGCCTGAGTTGATAAATGTTTTGCGTGCTTTACATCTTCAATATTTTTAGCGGTTAAAGCTCCGCCTCCGCCTGTTGTAATTATTTTGTTTCCGTTAAACGAATATACGCCAAAATCACCAATTGTGCCTGCAAATTTTCCGTTGCTTAAACAATATGTGCCGAGTGCTTCTGTTGCATCTTCTATAAGTTTTAATTTATATTTTTCTGCTAATTCGCAAAGCAATTCAATATTACCAATATTCCCGAATACGTGAACAACAACTATTGCTTTAATTTGACGTTTTGTAGATTTATTAATAACTTTTTCGCCGTCAAAATCACATTCTTCTTCCAAAAACTGCTGAACTTTTTCGGCATCCATACATAAACTGTCATCACAATCCATGAAAATCGGTTCTGCATAACAGTATTTAACGGGGTTTACTGCAGCTGCAAAGGTCAAAGTCGGAACTATAACTTCTGTATTCGGTTCAACACCTGACAATTTCATTGCCAAATGCAATCCTGCAGTACCACTTTGTAATGCACAAACCTGTTCTGTTTTTAGGTAGCCGGCAAGATTTTCTTCCAGTTTACTGATTAATTCACCACCGGTTGAAACCCACTCAGTCTTTACTGCTTCTGTAACGTATTCAAGTTCGTTTCCCGAAAAATTCGGTACTGATAAAGGTATAAACTTAGACATTATAAATATCCACCTTGTATTTTTTTAGATTTTCAGGGTTTTTAAACCATGCGATAGTTTCTTTTAAACCCTCTTCAATTGAGTATTGTGGTTTAAAGCCCGTTAATTCTTTAATCTTAGTGTTATCACACCACAAACGGTTGACTTCTGAATTTTTCGGTCTGATACGTTGCTGGTCAGTTACAAACTCAACGTCACTGTTCATAAGTTTTTTGATTAAATTTAATGTGTCGCCCATTGAAATTTCGTAGTTTGAACCTATGTTAATTTCTTCGCCGTTAGTTTTGTCGCAATTTGCAAGTGCAACAAAACCTGAACAAGTATCCTTTACGTAATTAAAATCACGGGTAGGTGTTAAATCACCCAGTTTAATTTCTTTTTTGCCTGATGCAATTTGAGTAATTATTGTCGGAATAATTGCTCTTGCAGATTGTCTTGGCCCGTATGTGTTGAACGGTCTTGCAATAGTTACAGGGAGTTCAAATGCGTTATAAAAACTTTTTGCAATTGCGTCGGCTCCGATTTTAGTTGCACTATAAGGTGATTGCGGTTGTTTTGGATGATTTTCGTCAATCGGAACATAACGAGCCGTGCCATATACTTCTGAGGTTGAAGTTATTATTGTTTTTGAAACGTTGTTATCTCTTGCTGCCTGACAAACATTCAGAGTGCCTTTTATATTTGTATCAATATAACTGTCAGGAGCGATGTAAGAATAAGGTATTGCAATCAGTGCTGCAAGATGAAATATCACATCCACACCTTTTGTAATTTCTCTCATATAATTGGGGTCTCTGACATCACCTGTCAAAACTTCTATATCATTTTTGCAGTCAACATCTTCCAACCAGCCCCAGTTGTTAAACGAATTATATTGCGAAAGCGCTTTAACTTTTGCACCTTCTTTAACTATTCTTTCGGTTAAGTGAGAACCTATAAACCCATCTGCACCTGTTATTAAAACTGTTTTATCTTTTAACATTTTTCCTGCCTTTTTGTTTTTATTATATTGCAAATAAAAATTTATTCATACAATTCCGTTAAGTGGTCTATTTCACAAAAACATAGTACAAGTATATTCGTTTTTACGTCTTTTATATGTTGTTCAAAAGTTTTCATTTTATATTTTGCCAAAGGAAACGCAATATATATCCCTTCTGTCTTTCCAAAGCTGTAAGGTAGAGATTGCAAAAGATTTAGCATGAAAGAATCGCCATAAACCGTTAAATTTGGAGTTGCTTTTGTGGTTTTAAAATGATGGATTTTGCATAAACTTTTACTGTTCAGACATTTTTCAATTTTTAATTCGTAATTTTTATATTTTAAATATTCGTATTTTGTATCAAGTAATGATTTGTCGTGAAGTCCCATCAGTTTGTATGAGATACCTTCAAACATTTCATTTTGGTGAATTCGTATTTTATTTGAATAAAAAGTATCAAAATCTGATTTTTTGTTTATATAAAGATTAGGAAAATCTTTTTGAATTACTTTCATTAGTTCCGCATAACCGATATAAGCACCATTATCGGTCCAGTGGTGGTCTGTTTTAAAATATGCAAAATCGTGTTTGGAAAGTTCTTTTAATTCTTCAAAAGGATAAATAATTGGAATACCTGTTTTATCGGTTATATATTTTCTCATTTGATTTGTTTTTTCATATTGACTAAAATTTGCGCTGTATTTTTTTACAACATCGGGATAAATTTCTTCTTTTCTTGGCGCAATCAGAATATATAATTTTATATTGTTTTGATTACAAAAATCCTTGAGTTTTTGCACATTGTATACGGCTTTATCCAAATCTTCCTTGCCATATAAATCACTGCTTGCTTTAAAAACATCTGTGTTTACTATCCAATGAGTTTTTTTATCAAGGCAGAAATGCCCTTTTTCATAATATCTTTTTGCTAGCTTATAACTTATAAAATCGTTGCTTACTATGTATTCTCTTGTAAAAAATCTGTCATTAAACCAGTCATTGAAATTCTTGCCAAAATCATAATTTATTTTGCCCTGTTCTATGAAAAAAGGTTTTAATTTTGCAAGAGTTCTGTTTTCTTGCTCCGAAACGGAATTTTTATTGATATGCGACATTGGCACAAATAAAGCTATGAAAAATACGGTAAGAAATATTATTTCAATTACGGATTTATTTTTTATGTCCTTAAATTCCGCAAGATAGTTCGTTAATTTGTAAAAAAGCAAAAACGCAAGAACAGAAATTGAAATAAAAATATAAAAATTCAATGAAAATTTAACTGTATTTAACCATAATTTGTTGCTTAAAAACAGTACAAATCCTGTTAATAGTATTGATATTACAGTGCGTTTTTTCATATAAAAAATATAACATAAATAATCAACTTAATCTTTAAAAAAATAAGGTAAGGTAGAAAGATTATTGTAGGTTACGCAAAAAATCAAAATGTTCGGTTTATATTCAAGAATATCTTTTTTATGGTATTTCATTATTTTAGTTGATTCTGTTTGAGAAATACCTTTTACATTATTTGTTCTTATACGTTTTACGTTCTTAAATGTGAATGGAATAAATTCCGTTAAATTTTCGTTTTGGCTTGTGCCAAGAAGTATAACTTTGTAATTTGCTCCTTTTGGGTAAAAATAATCTTTTTCTCTGTGCAGGTTTATGTCTGTTATTGTGGTTTTCAAAGCATTAAAATTTTTGTGCTTGTAATAACGATATTTTGTGGTGTGGTATTTGTCTAAATTAAAAATGCCAAGTTTTGTTGCGGTTCTGCCGTATCCGAATTTTCTGTCCCAGTCTGTTCTTATAAGATTATTCTCTAAATATTCAAAATCATTGGGAGTTAAAACGTTAATGTTAGTAAAATCTTTTTGTATTGCATCCATCAGAACTTTATATCCTGTATAAGCGCCGTCATCTGTCCAGTGATCGTCAGTTTTGAAGTAAATGTAATTGTTTTTTGCATTTTCTTTAAACTCATTAATAGGATAAAATATTTTTAAATCGGTATTTTTTTGCAATTGCTGAATATATTTTTCAAAAGGTGTGTTATCTTTTATTGCTATTATTGAAGATTTAGGTTTATAAATATCTTCTTTGGGTGGAGTTATAAGAACATAAAGCTTGATATTGTTTTGTTTGCAAAAATTATTTAATTCAATCAGCGGTTTTAAATTATTTTGCACTTCCTTTGATGAATATCTGTAAAAATTCCTGTAATAATAGATAAAGCCTGATTCTTTATCTATAAAACCGTCTTGTTTTATTTCAACGTCTTTGTTTGTTGATATTTTTAGATAACTGTTAAGTGCAATAAGTTTGTTTCTGAAATTAAAGTGGTCATTAAACCAGTCGTTAAAATTTTTGCCGAAGTCGTAATTTATTTTACCCTGTTTCGTAAAAATCGGTTTTAATTTTGCAAGAGTACGGTTTTCTTGTTCCGATATTTCGCTGTTATCAATATTGCTCATTGGAATAAATAAAACAATAAAAAATATTATCAAAAATAATATTTCCGCTACGGATTTGTTTTTTACGGATTTAAAATCAGCTAAATAATTTGATATTTTATAAAATAGCAAAAATGATAAAACACTTATTGAGATAAATAGATAAAAATTAAAAGTATTTGCGGATAACCAAAATTTATGCGTTAAAAAGGCACTAATTACGGTTAAAAACATTGAAATTACTGTTCGCTTTTTCATAGATTTAGAATAACATAAACATTATAAAAATAAGGTGTTTAAAAATAATATTACATCATTAAAAATTTTATGTTATTATAAATTCATAAATTATGGCAAAAGTATCAATAGTAGTACCGGTATATAATACAGAAAAATTTCTTGAAAAGTGCTTGAATTCTTTGATTGGACAGACTTTGCAAGATATAGAGATTATCTGTGTAAATGATGGCTCGACGGATAATTCTTTGAATATCTTGACGGACTATGCAAACAAAGATTCAAGAATAAAAATTGTAAATCAGGAAAATAAAATGCAAGGTGCAGCAAGAAACGCAGGCACCGCTGTTGCAGTCGGCGAATATATCGGTTTTGTTGATTCTGATGACTGGGTTGATTTGGATTATTACGAAAAATTATATAATACTGCAAAAAAATACGATATGGATATTGCTCTTGCAACAAATGTGAGAGTGAAAAATGATACTGAAAAAAAACGTTTAAATATTACGGAAGAAAAAGTTTATAACTCTTTACAAGAAAAAATTGATGTTTGTGAACAGTGGAAAAATGAATGTCCTACAAATAAAATCTATCGTATGTCTATGCTTAGAAATAATCATATTATATGGCCGGAAATGATGTATTGTGAAGACAAATTGTTTACAATGAAGGCTATTTATTATGCAAATGGCATTGTAACTGTTCCGAATACTTATTATTACTATTACTGGAATCCAAAATCTACGGTTAATTTCTCGTTGAAAGCTCACCATTCAAGATACTTACGCCATAAAAATATTGCACGTCAGAGAGTTTTGAATTTTCTAAAATCAAAAAATGCAGAAATAAGGGACAAAGATTTTTGGGCAATTAGAAAAGATTTTAAAATTTTTAATATTGTAATGTTCAGAATAAAAGAAAGTTTGCATACAGAAAAAGGTTTATTGTTTGGGTTTATACCTCTTTGGCAAAAAGGGGTCTGAATGACTAAGTTATCCATTGTATTACCTGTGTATAATGTGGAAAAATATCTGAAAGAAACTTTAAATTGTCTTGTTAATCAAACTTTTTCAGATATAGAAATTATTTGTATAAATGATTGTTCAAAAGATAATTCACGCAGTATTTTAACTGATTTTGCAAGTAAAGATAAAAGAGTGAAAATTATTGATAATGAGCAAAATTCGGGCGCGGCAGTATCTCGAAATAAAGGTCTTGATATTGCAACCGGAGAATATGTGTTGTTTTTGGATTCTGATGATATCTTTGAACGTAATTTGGCGGAATCTGTTATAAAGGCCGCCGATGAAAACAACTCAGATATTGTTATTTACAATTACGATACAACAACCGGCAATAAAAAAATTAATTTTAAAAAAAATAAAAAACTAATTGATAAAAAGTTTTTTTCATATAAAGATATCCCCGACAGAATATTCAATATAATTCCGCCAAATGCTTTTTCTAAATTATACAGAAGAAAATTTTTACAAGAAAATAATTTAAGATTTCAATCTTTAAAATCATGTAACGATAGCTATTTTGCACTGGCGAGTTTAATTTTGGCAAAACAAATTTCTTTGTTGGATAAAGTTCTTTTGCATTATCGCATCAATGCAACCGGTAATATATCTTCTTCCCGTGGCGTGCATTATAAAAATATTATAAGTGTAATGAAAAGTTTAAAATCATTTTTAGAAGAAAATAGTGTTTATAATGAAGTTGAGAAATCTTTTATTAAAGCATTCAGAAATCATTTGAGATACGAGTTTAAATTTGTTTCAAAAGAAAATAAAATGGATTTTATCGAATTTTGTAAGTCCGAATTGGGTAATGATTGGAAAAATTATGAAATAATTACAAAACCCGTAATATTTCAAAAATTTGTAATGTTCTTTAATTAGTTGCTAATAACATTTATTAGTGATATAAATTATGTAGGTGGATAAAATGAAAAAAATATCAATTGTAGGGTTAGGTTATATAGGTATTCCAACATCAGTGTTCTTTGCAAGAAGCGGTGTTGAAGTAGTTGGTATAGATGTTAACGAGAAACAGGTTGAAAGACTAAATCGTGGTGAAATAGGTATAGTTGAACCGGGTTTAGCAGAAATGGTTAAAGATGTTGTTGATAAAAAAATGTTCAGAGCAACTTTAACACCCGAGCCTGTAGATGCATTCATAATTTCAGTGCCTACTCCGTTTAAAGATAATTATGAACCTGATTTGTCATATATACAATCAGCTGCTAAAAACATTGCTCCCGTATTGCAAAAGGGTAATTTAATTGTATTGGAATCAACATCACCGGTAGGAGCAACCGAACAGTTGGCGAAATGGCTTCAAGAAAGTCGTTCGGATTTAAAAATAGCTGTTGAAGATGACGAAAATTGCGATGTCTATGTTGCATATTGCCCTGAGAGAATGATTCCTGGTAATGTGTTTGAACTTATTGAAAATGACAGAATTTTAGGCGGTATAAATAATGTTTCAACCCAAAAAGCAAAAGAATTATATTCAAAAATTGCAAAAGGCGAATTGATTTTAACTAATGCAAGAACCGCAGAAATGTCGAAACTTACAGAAAACTCTTTCAGAGACGTAAATATAGCCTTTGCAAACGAGTTGTCAATGATTTGCGATAAATTGAATATTAATGTTCAAGAGCTGATTAGCCTTGCTAATCACCACCCGAGAGTAAATATTTTACAGCCGGGTTGCGGTGTAGGCGGACACTGTATAGCTGTTGACCCTTGGTTTATTGTTAATAAAACTCCTGATGAAGCTAAATTAATAAGACAAGCAAGAGAAGTTAATGATTACAAGCCTAAATTTGTGATTAAAAAAGTTGAAAAAGCAATAAAAGAATTGGGAAAAGATAATCCCTCAATTACGTGTTTCGGGCTTGCTTTCAAACCTAATATTGATGATTTGAGAGAATCTCCCGCTTTAAAAATAACACAACAACTTGCAGAGAAATATAATAATGTTTTTGCTGTTGAACCAAATATTAATGTTTTGCCTGAAAAACTTGCAGATAAAAATATTAAACTCATCGATTTGGCAACAGGTTTAAAATCTGATATATTATTAATGTTAGTAGAACATAAAGAATTTAAAGCAATAAACCCCAAATTATCTAAAAACCAAAGGTTAGTTGATACAAGAGGAATTTGGCAAAATGCATGAAAAAGATATTGAAACAAAAATGTATGCCGAATTAGGCGAAGTGGTTTTTAAAAGTGGTTTTTTAACAAGAAATATTTTTAAACCTTGGAATTTTGTGAAATTTATACTGAATTATAAAAAGGGAATGAAAAAAATATATCCTAATTTGGCAGCTTATATTGATAACTATGAAGACGAAACCTTATCAAAAGTAGCTGATATTCTTCTAAACATAAAAAAATATTGGCTTAATAAAAAAGAAACGTTTATTGTTAATAATCAATTATATAAAAAAAATATGTTGGAAGGTATTAAATTTAATGAACAATATGCTTTTGAACCTGTAAAAAACAGAATATGTTATTGTTTAAATCATTCTTTGCCTTATAGAGGTGACGGATATGTTACAAGAAGTCAACATATGGCACATGCGATGCAGGAAGCAGGATTTGAAGTTATTGCAATAACTCGTCCGGGATTTCCTTGGGATAATATCAAGAAACTTAAACACTGCAAAAATTTACCTATGGAAGAACAAATTAACGGTATTAAGTATAAAAGGCAATATTTAAGTCTAGATAAATTAAAATCAGAGCAGTACATGAAAATAGTTGCGGAAGAATGGAAAAAAACCTTTCTTGAACTTAAGCCAGAGTATGTAATTGCTGCATCAAATAATTTCAATGCGATACCTGCCCTTTCGGCTGCCAGAGAATTAGGGGTTCCTTTTTATTATGAAGTCAGAGGTTTATGGGAAGTTACGAAATTATCCAAATATCCCGAGTGGGAAAATTCTGTGGACTGCTTTTTTGAAAAATATTACGAGGCAAGGATTTGCAAAGAAGTTGACGGTGTTTTTACTCTAACGACTCCGATAATTGATGAATTAGAAAGCCGTGGAGTTGACAGGAACAAAGTTCATTTATGTCCTAATTGTGCAAATGTATCTCTGTTTAATCCGACAGGACGAGATGCAAAATTGGCAAAAAAACTAAAAATTCCTGATAATGTTGTTACAATAGGATATTTGGGTACTCTTCAGATGTATGAAGGACTTGATGATTTAATGCAAGCCTGTGCAATTCTAAAAAATAAGGGCATAGATTTTAGGCTGCTTCTGGTAGGAGGCATTGCAAATATTGACAGAACTAACTATAAAAAATATCTGGAAAATGTTGCAAGAAAAGTCGGTATAAAAGATAAATTGATTATGCCGGGCAAAGTTCCACCTACAGAAGTTCCGAAGTATTATTCACTTATGGATATAACACCATTCGGCAGAAAATCTTTACCTGTTTGTGAAATGGTTTCTCCTATAAAGCCTTTGGAGGCTATGGCTATGGAAAAAACTGTTGTTGTATCCGATTTAGCAGCATTAAAGGAAATTGTTCAGGATAATGAAACGGGATTATATTTTGAAAAAGGAAATATTGAATCTTATGCCGAAACTTTAGAAAAAGCTATAAAGGATAAGGACCTAAGAGAACGTCTTGGTAAAAATGCACGTAAGTGGATTGTGGAAAATCGTCAATGGATTCAAAATGCCGAAACGATTAAAAAAGTTATGACCAAAGAAACTGTTAACGTTTAATTGGTAAAAGGGTTGTATGAAAAAGAAAAAAATACTTTTGCAATGTCAAGGAATCGCATATTATTATATGGGGCTTGCTGCGATTTATACAAAATATCCGGACAGAAATGTTGATATTGATGTAGCGTTTTCAAGTTCAAAAGTTGATATGGATTTTAAGCCGTTTACGGATAAAATAGAACAAAGTAAATATGTAAACAATGTTTTTTCAATAAGATTTGTAAGACCGTATTTGTATGACAGATTGGCAAGTGTTCCCAAAAATTTCGGTACATATCTTAAATATCGTTTTAGATATAAACGGGATATTATAAAAAAAACAAAAGAACAATTAAGCTTTTATAAAACCAAGTATTCGGAAATCTTTTTTAGCCATGAACAGGGAAGCATGCTTATTACATCTCTGAAATTTCTGTATCCAAAGGCTAAATTTATTGCATACGGAGATGGTGCAGGACTAATTTCCGGCAGAAAATTTTTAATAACCGATAAAAAAGTCAATGATTATATCTTTTTTAAAGAAATAATTCCTGATGAAATAATTGCTCTGACGGTTTATATGCTTGACGATTCGCTGGATATCGGAGAAATTCCGATATCCGGAACGGACAAAGATACTTATGCAGATTTAGTAAAAAATGACGAACTTATACAAAAAGAAGTTAACGATTATGCAGACGGCATATTAAGTAAATATGATAACAGGCAGATAACCATATTAATGACCGATAATCTCAGTTGGTATCTGTACAACATGAGTGAAGATGAGCAAATAAATATTTACGTTGATATTATTGAAAGATACTGCTCTGATAACGGTGTAGTTATACTTAAAACTCATCCTTCAAATGATGAATTATTTATACAAAATATAAAATCAAGATGCAGAAAAAATATTGAAATAATGGAAATGCCCAAGACATTAAAGAAGTATCCTATAGAAATTTTTTATAAACTGTTAAAAAATACGGAGAATATTGTTACATTCCTTTCTTCTGCAAAAGTGGCATTAAAATGCATATATGACGTAGATTGTATTGATGCATACGATGTAATTCAAAAATATCCACTGAAAAATTATGCAAATATTATATTAAATGCATACCAAAATATTTGCGATAGAATATCATGTTGGGATAAAAGGTCAATTATTTATGAAGAAAATATTAATCCTAAATTGACAGAGATATATGAAAAATATACTAAAGTAAGTGATTAAAATATTTTCGTGATATAATAATTTTTAGAAGCATTTAGGGAAAGAATCTCAAAATTAATAGATACAAATTCTTAAACTTCCTGATAATTCGTTTTTAAAGTTAGTGATACTTTTTTGATGAGTTATGTGTTTCCTTATATTCAATTATTAAATTTTCCCATTGTTATAACATAGCGTGGACTTGCTTCAATCATTTCTAACTCATCAGGTGTAATCGTTTTAAGAACAACTCCGCCCCAGTCCATTTCAAAGGCTTTATCTATACTTTCAATAAATGCCGTAGGCGGTGCAGAAGCAAACAAAAATGGATTTTAAAACTCTATCCTAATACTGGTTATCCTATATAAAACAATCCCGCAATCGTTCCTGTTATTATCGTTGCAAGTGTTGCAGCCATTAAACTTTTGTAGCAAATTGAAGTTATTAATCCTGTTTTTTCGGGTGCAAGAGCAACTGCACCGCCAACAGCGATACTTAAAGATTCAATACTTGTAAATCCGCATAGGGCATAAGAAGCTATAATTGCACTATGTGCAGATATAGTACCGGCTTTAATTGCTTCGCTTAATCCTACATATGACGGCACTTCCGTCATAATAAGTCTTGTACCTAAAAATTCTCCAACCATTGATGTATCTTGCGGAGCAACACCCATTAAGAAAGCAACCGGTTTAAATATAAATCCTAAACATTTGGCAATAGTTATATCCGTAAAATAACTTAGGCATAAATTAAAAATACCCAATATGCCTATTACCGCAACAAGCAGTACTACAATTCCCATAATCATTTTACCGCCATCCATTGCACCGTTGACAATACTTCCGGTGAAAGTTCTTGCAGACTCGGGAATTTCTATTTTCATTTCGTTTTCTTCAGGAGTTTCTGTTTCAGGCTCCATAATCTTTGCTATCATAATTGCATTAGGAATTGATAATACCGTAGCGCCCACCAAATGTCCAGCTATTGTCGGAATCTTGTCGTTAAGAAGTGAAACATACAATGCCAACATTGATGAGGCTATTGTTGACATAAAAACCGTAAAAATCAGAAAAAGCTGAGAACGAGTTAGCGATTTAAAGTACGGTCTTATGCTTGTAAAGGACTCAATACCTACAAACATATTGCTTGCAGAACATATTGCTTCAATTGCCGTAATTCCAAAAAATTTCTTCACAAATTTTGCTATTGTTACAATAATAAAAGGCAAAATTCTTAAATAATACAAAAGACTGCAAAGAGATGCAAAAATTATTATAAATGTTAAACTTTGGAATATTAAAATAAATCCCTGTTCAGAGTTTGCTGCACCCAAAGAACCAAATACAAAAACAACACCTTCCCTTGCTGCTTCTATAATTTTTGAAAAGAATTTACTAAATGCCAATAAAACATCTCTGCTTCTCGGCAATAGGAAAATGATTGTTCCAATAATCAATTCAATAGAAAAAGCCGTTAGAATTGTTCTAAAATTAACTGATTTTTTTCGACTGCTAAAAAGCCAAGCAATAAAAAGAAAAACAAATATTCCAATAAATCCAATAAATTTTTGTGACATAAACTCTCCTGATTTTTATAAGTTTATTTATTTAATTACATTTTAATCCCGAATTTAATTAAAAAAACCAAAAGTATTGTAACACAAAATTAAATTGCTAAAAAAAATTAAAGATTAGGGGCTTAAACTTTTATTATTATAAACAAAAGTTAGTATCTTGGAATTAAAGGATTTAAATATTATTTAACCATTTTATAATTTGCTCTTTTGTAAGTATAATTCCGTTTTCAAACATAAATAAAGGTTGTTTGGCATCTTTTGCATTTGTTGAATTCTTAATTTCATTAATTATTTTCTTTTTATTTGCGCCACCAGAGTACGTAAAGAACGGAATTAGTGTTTTATTTTCAAAGTTATTGTGTTTTAAGAATACTTTAACGGGTAATGACACAGAAAAATTCCAAATCGGAGAGCCGACAAAAATAATATCATAATTTAAAATGTCAATATCATTTATTTGAGGTAAATATCCCTCTTCCATTTGCTTTCTTACAAGTTTTGACATTTTAAAAATATTATTCGGGTATTTTTCAATTAATTCAATTTCTTTTATGTCTCCGCCAACAATAGAGTGTATATTTTCTGCAACACATTTGGTATTACCAATATTTGAATAATAAACGATTAATATTTTTTTATTCGTTAATAGTTCGGGAGGATAATATTTAATATTTTTTAACTCGTTGATTTTAAAAATCGCTACTATAAGTAACGTCAAAAGTACAAAAAATATTCCGATTGCATAAATTTTCATCATATTTAGATTATACGATAAAGGAATAGAATAATACTAAACTTTATCTGATTTCTTTTAGTTCTAAGTTGGTTTTACCTTTATTAATATCACCTTTTAAATGAATTCTGTAATAATTTGAATTCTTGTCGTTGTCCTTAATTTTAGGTATTTGCAGTAATTTTGACTCATATAATCCTTTTGAATGTTCAGGTCTGAAGACTACCTTTAAAATCGTGCTTAATGGTATGCCGAATATTCTTACCCCTTTTGGAGCTTCTTTGCTGTAGTGCCAAAATAGCTGTAAATCCGCATACTGTTTTTCCATTTCATAACTACCTTCCAAAAATATTGCAGATAATTCATGCCATGTGGTTAGGTTAATATTTTTTAATTCGGTATTATGAACTTCAAACGTACCTTTTATATCATCTTTCATTAAATCTTTTTGTGATAAATCAATGTTTACAATATCAGATATTTTATACTTTGAATTTTTTATCAATAACTCTTTATCCCCAAGTTTTGGCAAGAATCCTTCTTTTACTTCAAAAGCACAACGAGCATCTAAAAATCTGAACATATCTTTTGCTTTAAGTTCAACTTTAGCACTTGCAATGCCATCTATTTGATTCTGAAGATTTAATGTCATTTCTGCAACTTTATTTGAATCAATATTTTTAGCTTCAAAAGTCATGTTTGATGTATCTTTGGCAAAATCATAAACTCCTTTCGCATGTACAGTTCCGTCTGCAAAATTTAGGTCTTTCATATTGAAATTAAATATGTGATTTTTTAGACTGCCGACAAGTTTCGCATTTTTAAGAACAAACGCTTCTCTTCTAATCTCATTAATTACTATTTCCCAATTATTGATTGTTAGTGGAATATTTTTAACTTTTTTTGAAAATTTATTTGAATCTAATTTACCACCCGATTTATCCCTATCAGGAGTTGTTTCAAAAACCAGTTTATCTAAAAACAGTTTCATGTTGTAAATCAGAGTATTGCCATAAATGTCATTCTTTGCACTCAGTTCCGCTGTGTATTTTTCGCCTTTATATAATCCGTTTGAGGTTATATTAAACACGCCATTTCCCGATACAACATGAGCTTGGGCAATATGAAAATCTTTATGTCTTGCTTTTATAATGTCAAAAGTTCCAAAAACTTGATTATTTTTAAAATCGTATTTTAAATCACCTTTAAACTCTCCACCTAAAATTTGCTGTTTAAAAGAACCGACAAATGAAGTTGGAACATAGCCGTTTGTGTTTAAAGTTATGTATTGAGGAGTCATTTTGCCGTCTATTATTTTAAAATATCCATTCCCAAACAATATGTCTTTAAACTCATTATTTTCTTGAACGGAAAATCTATAATCTTTTAAGAAAAACTCCTTATCTATTTTTTGAGTTTCAGCGAATATTTTTTTATTTTTGTTTCTAATTCCGGCATAGAAATCATTAAACATTATGCCTGAATCAGCAGGGATATTTATATAATATTTTGCATTAGGTTTCTTTTGCTTTATATAATAGTCGACTTCCATATCAAGATAATTCTTAACCTTTATATTGGAAGGCAAGTATTTTTTAGTTAAAGCTGTTGTTATTTTTGAATTAACTTTTCCGAAAACTTCTTTTTTCTGCCTGTCATACATTTCTTTTATAAGCAGTTCATGTGTCAATTTCTCTGTTCCGAATGTTCCGACAGCAAACGATCTTACTTCACCATTTTTTATAAAGAATTCTGCTTTTTTGCAGGATACAGGAACATAAAATGGAAGAAATTTAGCAAACAAATCATTGGCTGTTACTACACCTGACAAATCATTGTCTTTATAAACCAAATCAACATCGGCTGTACCTTTAAAATCCGTAAAATTTTCTATAAATTTTCTTTCGTGTTCAGTATATTTTTGAAGGAATAATACTGTTCCAAGAGTTTCTTTTACAGGAATTTTATTTCCTTTAATTGTAAAATTATCTAATTTTTTGTTATTTAAAATACTTCCGTCTATGACAACACGTGTTTTACCAACTGCAAGCGGAAAGTTTTTTGCCACTAACCTTTTATTATCTATGTATAAACTTCCAACCTCACCTATTAATATTGGATGTAAAACTCTATCAAGCTTTATATTCACAATTATATCAAGATTTTTTATTCCGTTATTTTCTTTAATTACAAACTGATTTGAGGATATTGATAAATTTTCCCCTTCGTGTCTGACAATCTCTATTTTTTTTATGTTTGTATATGGTATTTTATTTATGTCAAAAGACTTTTTCTTTTTTGTATCTTTTTTCTTTTCACTTTTTAGTTTTTTTAAAATATCAAGATTTGCATAGACTAAATCTGCATTTAAATTTTTTAATTCCAATCTCTTAATAGATGTATTCAAATTTTCTATATTTAATCCGACTTTATTATTATCTTTGATAATTATGTCATTAGCTGTTATTTTAACAGATAACAACGGTGATAATTCTACTTTTAAACCACTTATATCAGAATGCATATCATATTGGGTTTTAATAAAGTTATTCAATATTTTAATAAAATTGTCAGAATTTAAGAATAAAGAAACGGCAAAAATAAATCCTAAATACAATACAATTAATGTTGAAAGTATTATAATCGAAATTTTGAGTTTTTTCATTTATTAACACCCCCTCTTATATCTTAAATGCTAAAAGTATCGGGTTGAATAACTAATACTCAACCCGATATTATAATTTATTAATATGTAAAAGTATATTTTTTACCGAGTTTGTTTATTGTAAATTGAAGTGGTTTTGGATCATCTTTAAATTTTAAACAAAGTATTCTCATTGAAGAATTTGCCTTTAAGTCATAATTTTCAGGTAATGAATGAGCAAATCTTGTAGATTCTTTGATTACTTTTGCTAGTCTTACATTGTTTGCAACGGTAAAACCTAATGACAAACCGCCTGTAGCAACGGCTAACGGAACACCCAAAGTATCTGCGACATCTAATTTATCCATATCTACAAAAGTTGATGTTGTAACATCTTTTAATGCCGCAAGTCTTTCTGAGTAAACTTTTTCTATTTTTATGTCAGAATTTGAATTATTTCTAATTATATATTCAAACGCATGAACATATTTATTTTCTTTGTTTTTTAAACGATATTCATTAATTGTAACAGTAACATCAGCATTTGCATTATAAAATTCTTCTGTGTCAATACGAGTTAAATCAATCGGATCGTTATCCTCTGAATACGGAATAGTAGAGGTCTTTTCATTTCCTTTTGACATTTTATCATTTAATTTATTCATACCTTTTTTAAGTGGCTTTAAACCGTCAGGCAAGGTAAATAAACCGTCTAAAGCACCCGATCTCGCAAAATCTATAAAATCAAACTTATATTCTTTATAAGCTTCATCGTCACTAAGTGTTTCATATTGGTAATTTTGACTTTTAAAAAATGCCGTAACATCGTTATTATCTTTGTCATATTCTTCGTCTGTTACAAGATATACATCTGTATCACGCAAAGCAGGGTAGAATTTCATATAATAGTGTCCTGTACCATACGTTGCATAATATGCATTTCTTCCAAGTTTCTTGACTTCAACTTCTTTACTTAAAATGCCATCCACAATAGGTACAACCGTCCTTATATTTTGATTTTTTATTCTGTATGCATGATAATTTTTAATCATGCCGGCTGCATTTGCAGTTGTCGAGAATAAAACAAGTAACGATAATACGCAAACACCTCTTAGCAATTTTTTCATATTAATTGTTCTCCTTTGTGGTTAATTCAACATTTTCTTCTTTTCCTTTTATGTTTTTAACATATAATTCATCAAGCAGAACACAAATTGTTGCCGCCATTGCAGGCCCAAAAAGAACTCCGATAAATCCGAAATACTTTCCACCCAAAATTAATGATAAAAATATAATTGTCGGATGTAAATCCATCAACTTGCTGAATGCATAAGGTCTAACCAAATTATTTTCTACAAGTTGTGCTATAACCATAACAATAAGTGTTGTAATAAGAACTTTTGTACCAAATTCATAAACACCTATTAAACAAATCACAATTGCGATAGCCGGACCAACAACAGGAACAATATCTAAAATAGCGGCTATAATAGCAATAGAAATAGCATAAGGATTTTGTAAAATTAATAAACCGACTGCATTTACGACAAAGACACTTAATATAGCCATTGTTTGAGCAAATACATATCCACCCATTTTTGAGGATATATTGTCAATAATCTCTTCCGTTCTATCTTTTATATTTTCAGGAATATAATTCAATACGGCTTCTTTAACGTTCTTTTTATCCTGCATAAAGAAAAAC
>JAFWGJ010000152.1 GCA_017512405.1 bacterium
AGTCGGTGCAAGAGATTATATAGATAAAATGTTGGTAAAGAAATATGCCCAACAAAAAGTAGATAATCATGAAAACACCGTATCAATGGTAAATCCTGAAAAGATGATGTCAGCAATGAATGATTATGCATCAATGAGTCGCAATATGTTTGTATTAAATCATCAATTGAATATAGCTTGCTCTCGCTTGAATGCGAAGACAGCAAGATACACTACAAATCCTGTTAAAGCATTACAACAACAGGCAGCGTAGTTGAATTTTTAAAATACAAAGCATTAAATCAAGAATAACACACTAAAAATAAAGGAAATTTACACAATGGGATCAATCAATTTAAGAACAGTTCAACCGGAATTACAAGAAGTTTTTAAACAAATAGATAACAATGAAAGTATTCATAGTAGTGATGATTCCACAAAAGGTGATAATGTTCTTTCAACTCCTGAAGAAGTAAGTTTATTCTATAATACTTTAAGAGAAAATGTTGAAGGTTTTGGCGAAATATCAGACGAAGAATTGGCGCAAATGTATGAAAATGAAGATCCTTCAACTTTTAAAAAGATAATGAATCCTGAGTCAATTGCTATAAATTGGTTATCAGGCGGAAAAGGTGATGACAACTTTAAAAGTTATTTGAATCCTTTATTTTCATATTCAAAAGAGAAAAATGTTACAACATTAGAAAAATGGGTTGATCCTCTTGGTACAACTGTAAATGCAAATGGAAAAACTTCTCATTATTATTTAAATCCTATTCATACATTGATTTCAAAAAATTATGATACAGAACATGGTCCAAGCAAAGCTTATGCAGTAATGGATCCTGGAATGGCAACCGTAACAAGTTTTATAAAAAATGAAAAAGCAGCAAAAGTTACCAGAACAGTGCTAAATCCTGTTGCAGCATTAGTTTCCAGAATTTTTACAAAATCTGATAAATCAGAAGAACAACAAGAGCAACAACAATAATAAAATTAATAATAAAAACCTCTCATTTCTGAGAGGTTTTTATTTTGTTATTTATTATCATATTCTTGTTTAATTTCTTTTCTCTTGACTTTATTTGTTGCTGTTCTTGGCAGAGGTTCTTTGGAAATTATGATTGATGTCGGACGTTTGAAATTTGAAAGTCGTTTTGAATAATCCTTTACTTCTTTTATAATTTCTTTTTCCAAATCTTTATCATCAGGGAAAGAATTTATAAGATCTTCTGTCGGAACAATTTTTATAACAACATCTTCACTTCCGTCTTTTTGACCGCCGGTTCTTTTTCCGCCAAATACACATATTTCCGCAAATTTAGGATTTTTTTCCATAACAGCTTCAACTTCTTCCGGAAATACTTTTTTACCGCCCGAAAGTACAATCATATTTTTAATTCTGCCTGTTATCCAAATATAACCGTCATTATCAATTTTAGCGATATCTCCTGTTTTTAGCCAGCCGTCTTCTGTCATAACATTTGCCGTTAAGTCTTCTCGTTTGTAGTAACCCTTCATGATGTTAGGACCCTTAACTTGTAATTCTCCTGTTTCTTTATCTACTCTTGCTTCAACTCCTGGAATAGGTTTGCCTACCGAACCAAGTCTATTATGTCCTTTTGTATTTAATGATACAACTGGGCTGGCTTCTGACAAGCCGTATCCCTCAAATACTTCAATACCAACAGTATTGAAAAATTTAGCTATATTCACATCAAGGGGGGCTCCACCTGAAATAAAACCTCTGAATTTACCGCCCATGTTTTTTTGAACTGTCTTAAACATCATTCTTCTAACCTTATACCAAGGAATAAATGGTGCAATGCGGTATTTAAGTTCAAATAGGAATCGTCTTATAGGTCCGAATTGATTTATTTTGGTATCAAGAGTTGTTTTTAACAATTTCAAAAATGCCGGAACTACAACCATAAATGTAATTCTTTTCTTTTGAATTATTTCAAACAAATCTTTCGGTTTTAAACTTTTTGAATAATAAATGCTTGTGCCAAGACTTAGGAATGTCAAATAACCTACAGATAATTCAAACAAATGATTCATTGGTAAAATTGAAAGTAGCCTGTCATTTGTTGTTAATGGAAAACATTTCGAAATACTTTCTGTTTGGGTTATCATGTTTTTATATGTTATCTGAACACCCTTAGGCATACCTGTTGTTCCTGATGTATATATGATTAAAGCTGTTTGATTTAAGCTTCTGTGTACCCATTTTTTTCTTGGTTCTGACTGAATTGTATAAATACTGTCATATTCTTTATTAACACCTTTATCATCAATTAAAACGATTCTTTCAATTGACGGAATTTGTTCTTTCATTTTTAAGCCTGTTTCAAAATAAGCGCTTGAAACGAGAAGAACTTTTGGTAAACAATCACTTAAAATAGAATTTAACTCATATTCAGTTAGTTTTATATCAAGAGGAACAATTGTTCCGCCTGCAATTACAATTGAAAAGAATGCTGCACTCCATTCAGGATTTGATTCTGATAATATAGCAACTTTATCACCTTTTCCTATTTTACATTCATCCAGCAAATATCCACCCAATCTTTGAGCTAAAATGCTAACACCTTTGTATGTCATTTCTGTCCAGCCAAATTTTGAACGAATACCAAGAGCTGTATTTTCATCTAATTCCTTTGTTTTTGCTTCCAAAAACATCAGTAAATTTTTATCCATAAACTTCCTTTCAATTATCCAAATCATGCTAACAAAAAATTAGGACTAATGCAAGTGTTTAATATGTTTTTAATATCGTTATTGTCTTGTTTGGTAATATTTTAAATTTGATAAAAACTGTATAATTTTTCATAAATTGAAAGGAGAATTTTATGAAATTAAATGGCAGCAAAACAGAGAAAAATTTAATGGAAGCTTTTATCGGAGAATCAAAAGCAAGGAATAAATATACATATTATGCTTCAAAAGCCAAGAAAGACGGATATGAAATTATTGCAAAAATATTTGAGGATACGGCAAATAATGAAAAAGAACACGCAAAAATTTGGTTTAAACTTTTAAATGGGGGTGAAATTGCAGATACCATTACAAATTTAAAGGATGCTTCTGAAGGTGAACATTATGAATGGACAACGATGTATAAAAATTTTGCAAAAACTGCAAAAGAAGAAGGGTTTGATGACATCGCACGTCTTTTTGAAATAATTATTACAGTTGAAAAATTCCATAATGAACGTTATGACAAACTTATAAAATATATTGAAGATGGTAAAATGTTTAAAGCTTCAATTCCCGTTGTTTGGGAATGTGCTAATTGCGGTTTTCATATTTTAAGCGAATCAGCACCGGAAAAATGTCCTTTATGTTCACATGAAAAAGCATTCTTTTTTAATAAAAATGATATTTTATAATTATTTCTTTAATTTATGAGGAAAACATCCGGAGTCTTCCATATCTATTTTTTCGTCAAAATCATTGTCTATTCCGTCAAAACAGGAACCTATGGAATCATAAGATTCACTTGACGCATTTTTATATAGCCAATCGTTAGGAATTTTTTTCCACAAGTATAAGAAAAATTCTTTATAGTATTTTGCAAATGTTGAGTTTTCAATAACGAGAACATTTTCATCATTGATATTGTTGCCTCGCTTTGATAAATTCATTGAGCCGATAACTAAGTATTTATCATCTATGATAAGGCTTTTTGAATGCATTTTGCCTGCAAAATTTTCTGTTTTTACCAAAACATTTGCTTTTCTTAGAAGTTCGTGAGTTGTATATTTATTATTAGCGTTAGTTGCATCAAGAATTATTCTGACATCAATTCCTCTTGATGCTGCATCTGCAAGTGCTTGGGATACTTTTTTGTGAGTTATGACAAACATAGGTACATATATGTAGATTTTTGCTTCATTAATTAAATCAATTATAACACTGTTTATAATGCTATTTTGAGGTGAAAAATATACTGAAACAATTGAATTTCCAAGTAAAATATTTTCATTATCTTTTATTTTTGCTTTCTTGTTATGAAATTTTTTATCGTACATTTGTTCAAATTCTTGTTTATAAATTTGAGCAATTTCAGGTGATTTAATTATCAAAATATCATTTGTATTAAAACCGGAAATATCAGTAATACTAATATTTGCAGAACCTGTAATTACTGTATTATCATCAATTATAAAAAATTTATTATGCATTATCGCGTTTTGGTAAATAGCATCTCCATAATCAGCAGAACTTTCTGCAAGTGTTTTTGCAAAAGTCAGAGTATCAGGATAAAAATTCCCGCCATCTGACGTTACATCGTGTACAAACCGAACAACAACCCCGCGTCTTATGGCGTTTTGTATTGCGGTTGTTATTTCCGGAATATTAGTGTAGCCATATAAAGCCATATCTATTGATTTTTGGGATTTATTTATTTCTTTAACCAACTCCATACAAAACTCGGATGTACATTTATTACTAGGTATAAGAACCGTTGATAAATCAGTAATGATTAATTTTATGTGTTCATCATTGATTGAAAATCTTTTAGCAACAACGGATTTGAGTTTTTGCTGCTCTTGTTTTATATTTTCATCTTGCTGAGTGTTGTTATTTTCTACAATTGGATTTTCACAAAATTTACAGCTTTGAGCATTTTTAGGCAATTGATTTTTAGGCAAAATTATTGCATCGTGTGCCAATTGACCATATTTACAATTAAGCCTGTGATACTTATTACTTTTGTTATTGTATATTTTTAGTTGAGAACTTTTTGCAAGTTGAATTTGTTTGGCAAAGTCTTTTTCATTAACAGCTTTTCCATCAGATAATGCAAATGGTGAATTGTTAAAAATTTTATTATAATTTTTTCCGTTTATTGTGATTATAATATTGTTGTTTTCAAGTTTTTTATATTTTATGTTTTTGTCTTCGAGCAAACTTTGAGCATATTTTTCAGCAAAATAGCCTATTGCAAGGGCTATTTCTTCATCGATATCCATTTTTTCGGCATAAGCTTTTTGATAATCACTAGTTTTTGATGTAAAAGTTTCTATTCCATCAACAGTAAATTTTTCATTTAATTCAACTTTTCCGTTTTTGTTTATATCAAGTGCAACAGAGTTCGGAGAATACACTTTTAAAACTTGAACAGTATTTCTTGTCAATAAAATACAACTGGTAAAAAGGATAAATAAAAGAATTATAAGAATAATGCTATATTTTTTCATAATTTTGCTCTGAAAGTTCTTTATAAGTTGTAAATTCAAATCCAAAATTTTCAATTTTGAATTTCATGTCTTTGTTTTGTGTAATGTTATATTCTTCTATTTTTTCCGAATAGTATGGATGAATAAGTGATTCAACGATTATATTTTCATTATTTTTGAATATTTTTAGTCCGTTTTCTACGGTATTATTATCCATCATGCCTGTATAGCTTACTCCAACAAGATAATCATTGGTTTTTAGGTTTGGATAATTTTTTAAAGTTTTTTTATTTTTTAATGTAAAACTGTTCAAAAGAATTACTTTAAGTTGATTTACAGGATATTTTAAATTTAAATGTTTGCTTAAAATCGGTGTGATATAAGGTTTTTCATATTGAGTTCTTATATATGGAATATTGTATTCTTGTGCAAGTTTACAGGTTAATTCAAATATTTTCGGAATTCCATGTGTATGAACGTGAGAGTCAATATGGGCAGGTTTTATGTGCTCTAAAATTTTTTCAATTTGGGCTCTAAACTCAGTCTCAACCTGATTTATAAATTCCTGTTGGTTTGATTTGAGCATTAGTTGAGTGTAGCTGTTATTAAAATTTCCATTTTTATCTGCTAACATAGGAATTTTTTCAGCAGGTGTTAAAGCTTTGCCTTCAATAATATTTAAATGCACACCAACGCATAAATTAGGACATTCCGGTAAAATTTCATTTATCACTGATAGGAATGTCTCACCATTGGCGCACAGACTTGCAGATTTTATAATTTCGCTGTTATAGCCATCTATCACACCTTTATCAATATTATTTGATAAACCTAAATCATCTGCGTTTAGTATAAATTTTTTATTTGACATAAAATTTTCTTGCCCTTTAACATTGATTATTATAATATAAAAACAAAGGAGTTTCTAAAAAATATGAAAAAACCGACATTAGCAATTACAGTGCCTTGTTATAATGAAGAATTATGTATTGAAAGTACTGTTAACAGTTTAATAGATGTATTAAGCGATTTAATGGCTAAGGACAAAATCAATTCAGACAGTTTTATTTATCTAATAGATGATGGTTCAAAAGATAAAACTTGGGAAATAATTTCTCAATTACACGAAAAAAATCATCTTGTAAAAGGTGTAAAATTTATAAGAAATTATGGTAATCAAAAAGCTCATATAGCAGGATTATTAGGAGTTAGAGACTTAGGATGTGATTGTGCGGTTTCTATTGATGCTGATTTACAACAAGATCAATGGGCTATTGAAAAATTTATTGATAAATATATGGAAGGTGCTGATATTGTTTCAGGAATCAGAAATAGTCGTAATACAGATACTTTTTTAAAAAAAACAACAGCTGTTTGTTTCTATAAACTAATGAATTTACTTGGTGTAAATATTCCTATTAACCATAGTGATTATAGACTTGTAAGTAAAAAAGCTATGGATATCTTAGCTCAGTATCCTGAAAAAAATATATTTTTAAGAGGCTTTTTTAACGAATTGGGCTTAAAAAATGATATTGTTTATTTTGATGTAAAACCAAGACTTTATGGAAGTTCTAAGTTTAGTTATGTTAAATTAATTGGTTTGGCTCTCAACGGAATTACATCATTCAGCGTAATGCCTTTAAGAATAATTGCGGTATTGGGTTTTATAATGGCATTATTTTCCATATGTTTAGGCATACAAGTTCTTGTTGAAAAATACATATTGAATAATACTCCTGCGGGTTGGGCTACAATTGTTACATTAATGGCATTCTTTGGTGGTTTACAGCTATTTTGCATGGGTATAATAGGCGAATATCTGGGACAAGTATTCAGAGAGGTTAAAGCAAGACCGAGATATATTGTTGAAACAGAATTGAAATAATTATTTTAAAAGATTTTGAACAAAATCTTTTATTAAATATGCTTCTGTTGTACCAATGCATATTTCAAAGTCAGGTATTGCTTCTTGAATTTCTTTTTGCATGTGCGAAAGAAGTCCCGGTATATATATTTTTTTGTCTTTTACTTTGTTATATAATCCTGATTTTTCAACAGCTTTAGCTACAATTTTTGCTGTGAATTTTTCGGCAGACCAAGCCGTTAACACACTCATGCCGTCAGATGGTGTAACAATAAGGTATGTACCTACATTTAATGCTTCAAGCTCATTTGCAACCGCAAAATAGGTTAGGGCAAAATTAGTTGTTAAAAATATTATTGCATTTTCATCAGGGTTGTTAAATTCATACACTTTTGGTTCAATCTGTAACGGCTTTTGAGGATCCGTAAAAATATTTTGTCTTAATGTTAATAATGACGAAAATACAGCTTCATCAAAATCTTCAAAAATAATCATGTTTGCATATTTGCAAATATAATAAGAAGCTTTTGCACATAAATCATATAAATTTTCCTGATGTTTAAAATAAATGTATGTCGGTGATGAAAAAAATTCGTTTTTTGTTTCAATAGCCGTTCTTCTTGTTAAGGTTAATTTTTCAATATTTTTAGCAAAATTTTCTTCATCAATTTTTTGTAGATTTTGCGGAATTTCTGTTATAACTGAAATTCCTGTATCTTCTATTTTTTCAATAATTTCTGATGTTGCATTTGAACCTTTTAGAAGAACAACATCGACTTTGAACGTTTCATTAATTCTCGAAATTTCAAAATTAATTATTCTGTTTAATTTATCTTCATAGTCTGATATATCCGTATCAATAACTGCACATAATGCCGTTCTGTTTATAAAAGTTTTATCGTGCCTAAATAAAACTTCTTCTCCTCCTACAATGGTTTTATGATTAAAACCAAGAGATACTTCTTGCTGTGCTTTTTTCATTGTATGGCAGATTATAGTTTTTAGTTCGTCAGGAGCATAAGGGCATAATTCAATATCAGCTTGACCTTTTGCTAATTTTAGGGCATACGCCATACAAGTTGGAAATCCGCATTTTTTACAATTTGAATTTTCTGCTTTTTTAGATGCCGGCAGATATTTAAAAACCTGTAAACCTGAAATTTCTGCCATCAGTTAAGCCCTTTCATAGTTTCAATGCTTAGAGGATTGTTTAAAACAACAATATTTGCTCCGGCGGCAGATATTGCCGAAGCTGCCGTAATTTCAAACATAATTGCACGTTCGTCAAGTTTCCCCCAACTTTCGGAAAATTCATTTGATTTTGTTTCTTTTGTTTTTAATGTTTCTTCACCTGCAAATGCAATTATAGGCATATTGAGCATATTATCACCTTCAAAGCCCGCAAGTTTAATGCGTTCCATAATACTGTATCCATATTCAAGTCCGTAACCAAGACCGCCCATATCTGTATCTATGAGAATTTTATCAGGTGAAAGTCCCATATCTGTTGTTAAAATATTCATTTCTTTTGCAAGGTTAATATCAATCGGTGTGCGAATTACAAGAATATGATTACCTTTTATAACTTCGGGAACAATTGCCTTATATGTTTTTTCTTCCGCAAATGCAACAATAGCTTCCCGATTAAGTACCTTGGTTAATTCAGGTATTAGTTCAGAATCAATTTCAGCATTGTTTATACCTCTAATCATCAGAGGTTTTGTTATTTTGGGTAATAATGATTTTAAAAGCTCAGTAGCAGGTTTTATATTGTCTTTATTTTCACCAATATTAAATTTTAATCCTAAAATATCACAAGGTGTTTTTTGAGCTTTTTCAATCATTTTAAGTTGACTTAAACCTGCAAAAGATTTTTTCACAATTGCAGGAGTGTCATCTATATTGAAAATATTTAACTCTAATGCATATAATGTTTTACCGTTATTTGAATTTTCTTTTAAAAAGTGAAATGAACAATCCCCGCCGATTTCTAAATTATCCAATCTAACTGTTCTAATCGGTTGTTTTATTTCAAATTTAGACGTCAGCTCTTGCATTTCTAACTTGTTCCATTAGTTCTACAAATTCTTTTTCATCCAAAGTTTCCATTTCAAGAAGTTTATGGGAAATGGTTTCAAGCATATCTCTGTTATCAATTAACAAAGTTTTTGCAAGTTCATACTGTTCCCCGACAATTCTTTGAACTTCCGCATCAATTTCAGCTGCAATTTCTTCGGAATAATCTCTTTGATGTCCGAAATCACGTCCCATAAACACGTGATCTTCGCTTTTGCCATAAGCAAGATTACCCAATTTTTCGCTCATACCATATTTTGTAACCATAGCTCTTGCCATTTGAGTTACTTTTTCAAGATCGTTGGAAGCGCCTGTTGTTATAAATTCCTTGCCGTAAACGATTTCTTCGGCAATTCTTCCGCCAAGAGTCATTGCAATTTTATCAAGCAATTGAACTTTTTTAAGTGTTAAATGGTCTTTTTCAGGCAGAACCATCGTAACACCAAGCGCCATACCTCTCGGAATAATAGAAACTTTGTGTAATGGGTCGCAATTACCTAGAAGTTTTGCTAACAATGCATGACCAACTTCGTGGTAAGCCGTATTTTCTTTTTCTTCTTCGGAAATAATACGACTTTTCTTTTCAGGACCTGCCATAACCTTATCAATAGCTTCTTCCAAGTCGTCCATATAAATTCTTGTTTTATTATGACGTGCAGCTAAAAGCGCAGCTTCATTCAGAAGATTTTGCAAGTCTGCACCTGTAAATCCAGGTGTACGTTTTGCAAGAACTTTTAAATCAACTTCATCAGCAAGCGGTTTATTTTTTGCGTGTACTTGCAGAATTTGTTCTCTGCCGAGTATGTCAGGTCTGTTAATAACAATTTGTCTGTCAAATCTGCCCGGTCTTAATAACGCGTTATCAAGTATGTCAGGTCTGTTTGTTGCCGCAATTACAATTATGTTCATTGTTTCATCAAAACCGTCCATTTCCACAAGTAATTGATTAAGAGTTTGTTCTCTTTCATCGTGTCCGCCGCCTAAACCGGCACCACGTTGACGACCAACTGCATCAATTTCATCAATAAAAATAATACAAGGCTGATGCTTTTTCGCTTGGTCAAATAAATCTCTAACACGGCTTGCACCCACACCTACAAACATTTCAACAAAATCAGAACCTGAAATTGAGAAGAAAGGTACACCGGCTTCGCCTGCAACAGCTTTTGCCATTAATGTTTTACCTGTTCCCGGAGGACCTACAAGCAAAACTCCCTTAGGAATTTTTGCCCCTAATTTAATGTACTTTTCACCATTTTTTAAGAAATCAACAATTTCTTCAAGTTCTTTCTTTTCTTCGTCAATACCTGCAACATCTTTAAATAAAACTTTTACTTTGCTGTCTAAAAGCATTTTAGCTCTGCTTTTACCAAATGACATAGCTTGTGAACCACCAGCAGAAAGTCCTTTTGCCATTAGAATTAAGAATATTATGAAGAATATCGGTAATGCCAGAGAGCCGATTGTACTCATTAATTTAGAGGATTCGCTTGGTTTGCTGACAGAAATTTCAACACCTGCATCTTCAAGTTTTTTCATTAAGCTGGCATCATTCGGAGTTAAAACCTTATATTGAAGTGTAGGGGCTGTTTGTGATACTCCGTATATAGCAGGCAAATCTTTTTTTTGATTAGCTTTTCTCTCAGGTTGATTTTTCGGAATTGCAATTAAAAAAGTTTTGTCTATTTCAACTGATTTAATTTCTCCATCAGAAAGTTTTTGTAAAAAATTTGTATAAGTAAGTTCTTCGGTTGTTGTTGTTGGTCCGGTAAAAAGCATAGATACAAATGCAAGTACCATAATACCCAGTATTATATACATTCCGAGCGATTGATTTTTGTTCATTAATTTTCCCTCTCTAGCTTACTATGGCATTATAATATAACAATAAAAAATATAAGGCAAGAAAAAATGTTAATATAAGTTTATATTCGTATCTAAAAGACTTGTATAAAATTAAAAAATAGTACATAATATAACATATAAACTGGAGTTTTTGTGAACCGATTTTTTGATAAAAAGAATATAGCTTTTACATTAGCTGAAATGATGGTCATCTTGACACTATTCAGTGTAATTTCCGCTGCAACCTTGCCGGTTATAACAGCAAAAAATAACATGGATATGTCTGAGGATTCTACATCCAGCGGGTATTTTCCTGACCCTTGGCGTGAAAATCAAGGCTTTTTGTTTTATCACAATACGGGCACTCCTTTTGAAAACCAATCAGCTGTTATGGTTGGCGGAAAAGTATCAGAAGATGCTTACGCTTTAGGTTATCCTGAATTGATAGTACGTGAAAATAATTTTACTGTACCTGATAAAGGCAGTCAGATAGTTCTTTCAAGAGTTAACGGCTCAAATACTTATTTAGGCGGTCGTATAATGATGAAAGCCCCTGATACTGCGAGTATAGCATATAGCGGCAATATTGCTATTGGTAATAATGCTCTAATATCCAACGCCAGAAATTCAATTGCTGTTGGTGCTTATGCAGGCTATCTAAATCCTTTTAGTTCAATTAATAATTCGGTAATAATGGGGCAATACTACAACGGTACTGTAAATAATGCTGTTAATTACAATTCAGACGTTATTTTAGGTTCTAATGCAGGTTTGGCGACAGCTACGACTAGTACGAGTTCAAATATTACAAATTCTGTATTTATAGGTGCTTATTCCCAATATTCAATGTATCCCAGTCGTTCTATTACCGCAAGTAAAAATGTAGTAATAGGTTCATATGCAGGTATGGGATATGCAAATTCCAACAACCAAATGCATGACTCGGTTAATATGGGTTATTATGCAGGAGCTAATAGTATGGCTCAAAATAAGACAGTTACAATAGGTTATTATGCAGGTTTTCATGAAACTTATGTTGAAAGTGTAGGAGATGTTTTCATAGGTTCATATGCAGGTGCTTACTCTAATATTGGAAGTACTAGTGATTCGATTAAGTCAAAATCCAGAATTGCTATTGGTTATGAATCAGGATATGGTAGCCTTAGTATTTCTTCCGATTCAAAACCTTATGACGGCAACGTGTCAATTGGTTATAATGCATTAAAAGATGCCAATTTTAGTGAAACTTATAGAGGTTTATCTGTCATTGCATTGGGTTCTCATGCGGGTGAACATTCCAGTTTTATTATGAATGGAAAAGTTAATAATTCTGTTTTCATAGGTTATAGAGCCGGTTCTTATATAAATAGTACTAACGTTAATGTATCGCCAAGTTTTGTTGCAATAGGACCTTATACTCTTAACAATACTATAAATGTTTCTACTGGTTCAAACGAAGTGCAAACTGTTGCAATAGGTCCTTATGCAGGTTATGCACAAAATTTTTATGATTTTCAGGATAATGTTTATATAGGACCTTATGCAGGTGCTTTTTCCGGACGTAAATCAGGTTCTACCGCTGGAATTGCTAAAACTGTTTGTATCGGCTATAATTCGTGTTATGGAGCAGCGGGAAGTTATGATGTCCGTATCGCACCAAAATCACCAATGACTTGGACTACCTTTGGCGGCACTTCTTTATCACAATTGCCGATAATGCACAGTTATATCGGACACGGAAGTATTCCAAGTCAGTTTACATCTTCGGATACTACAGCTAATAGTTATTTAATGGATGGTGAACATGCAAATTTAATGATATCTCCGTTAAGTAGTGATTATACTTCTGCTGATTGGTCAAATTCTTCAATTGTTCTGTATGCAGATAATGTATTTGGTCCTAATCATACCCTAACATATTCTGACAAAAGGCTTAAAGAAAACATAAAACCATTAAAATACGGATTAAATGAAATAAGAAAAATAAATATTTATGAATATAAACTAAAAGATAGCAGTATAAAATCGCCTCAAATTGGTGTAATAGCCCAGGAGTTACAAGAAATTATTCCGGAAAGTGTTCATAAATTTCCTGAATTTTTAGCTGTAAATTCTGATTGGATTAAATTTGCGTTGTTTAATGCGGTTCAGGAACTTGATAAAACATTGACTTCTGCGCAAAACGAATTTAAATCTTATGTTAAAGAATATCAATCACTTGCTTCACGAGTTAAGACTTTGGAAAAAGAAGTTAAGGCTCTTGAAAGTGAAAATAAATCTTTAACTAATGATATAAATATTGCTTACCGTAAAGCAAAAAAATTAGAGGTAAACCAGTAGCGGAGACATTATGAAAAAGTTATCTAAAAATTTAATAGCTTTCACCTTGTCGGAAATGATGATTGTATTATTAATTGTCAGTGTAATATCCGCTGCAACTTTACCTGCTATTACTAATAAAAAAGTTGAAAATCCTGTACTTGTTAATTCATCTTGGCAGGCTAACAATCCCTTTGACTATGGTCATTTTTATATAGGTCAAAATGGAAATGATGTTTTAATAGGTATAAACGCAAGTGATTATACCTCAGATATTGCTACTGCGTTTAGAAATAAATTCGGAAATGCAACTTTAAGATTAGCAAGACGTTTGCAACCTACTTTTCAACAAAATATACAGCACGATAAACTTTTGACTTACGGTAGTTCTGATATCGTATTTTATGATTATAGCAACAGAGTTGCAGGTAAAATAGCCGCTGATAAATACGGAAATATTGGTATAGGTAAAGATGCCTTAAAACAGTATGCAAATTGGTATCCTGCTTATGGTAATTTCGTATTAGGTCATTTTGCAGCTTATGGCAATGCCACACAAACTCCTGTTAGTGAGCGTAGAGATTTTAACACGATAGTAGGTAATTATGCGGCAACAGATTCTCGTTATAAACAAAGCAATGTTATTATAGGGAATAACACACAACGATTAAAATTATCTTATGCTAATGTTCTTATAGGTGAATATGCAGGAAGTAGTCCGACAACAGCTACAGGTTCTTGCAATGATTCCGCACATAGTGTTAGTATTGGTTACTATTCTGCATATTTAATGTGTGGTATGTTTAATACCGTAAATATAGGTGCTTACAGTGGTGCATACAGTGCTTCTGGTACAACATATAATTCTGACAGAGGTTCTCGTTTTCATGTTAATATAGGCAGTTATGCAGGGAATGATATAGGTATATCAAGTCCTACTTATTCTGTTGTTAATATTGGTTATGGCGCAGGATATGTTTCTTATAATAATGCTCCTGCAATAAAATATATTGATTCAATATCAATAGGTTCCTATGCCGGTTCTTCCGGTAACGGTTCAGTTAATATAGGCGGTCGAGCAGGGGCTAACCAAAGCGGTTATAATTCTTACGGTTCTGTAAATATTGGTTTAAATGCAGGTGAAAATCAGCAAAGAGCTCGTAATGCCATTAATATAGGTAGTTTTGCCGGTGCAAATAGTGATTCAAGTGCTTCTTCTCAATCCAATTTATCGTATTATGATTACTATTCAAATATTAATATAGGTGGTTATGCCGGTTTTTCAAGTAATGCTTATGACAGCGTTTATATAGGTTATAATGCCGGTGCACTGGGCTCTTCTTCAAAAGCAATGCCTACGATTTACAGAAATATTGCTATTGGTCCTTATGCAGGCTATCAAACTTCAAATACTACACATGATAACAGTATTTATATAGGACCTTATGCTTTAAGTAATGCCAAGTCTTCACGTGTTGTTATAGGGTGTGAAGGATTTGAGAATGTAGAAATAGATACCAGAATGTGTATCGGAGGTAAATTCCCGGTTAATAGTAATGATTTAAAACAGGCAATAAAGCCTGACTATAAGGCGGCATCAGTATTTTTACCACCAGGAATATTGGCTACATCTGATGCAGGATGGAAAAAGACTTCCATTTGGTTGGTTGCAAAATATATAATCAGTTATACGGATACAATTTCTCAATTTTCTGACAGAACATTAAAAGAAAATATCAGAAAAACTGTTGACGGTATTGCAAAGGTTAGAAATGTACAAGTTCATCAATTCAATTTCAAAGGTGATAAATCACCTAAAGTCGGTGTAATTGCTCAGGAACTTATGAAAGTTTATCCGAACCTTGTTTCCGAAACAGAAATCCAAAACGGTAAAAAGTACTATGTAGTAGAATACGACAGATTGATATATTCTTTGGCTCAGGCTGTAAAAGATGTTGATAAGATAGCTGTTGATTTACAAAAAGAAGTTAATGCAAATATATCATTATTGGCAAAGCTTTCAAAAAGAATTATGTCTGTTGAAAACAGATTAAATAATTTGTCTGCTTCGGATGCATCTTTACAGACAAAGTTAAAAGAAATAGATGGTATTATAAGCAAAGTGGAGCACAAGTAAAGTTATGAAGAAAATCGATTTTAAAAACTGCATAGCATTTACATTAGCGGAAATGACGCTTGTATTGTTAATTACAAGTATTATTGCCGCAGCTTCTACCCCAATGATTACTTCTGCTATTTCAGGTTCGAATACAGAAAAGGGTTCTAATCTGGGTGCAACTTTTGACACTCCTTGGAAAGCCGCAACAGGCTATAATGCAGGTGGTATATATAATGCTCCTAAATTTGTTTATTCTATATTGGCAATCGGTCATAGACCTGCCAGTAATGATGTAGCTGACTATGCATATGCTTCTTTGTTGGTTAATCAAAGTTCGGGCGGACGCTTAGACCGTAATCCTCAAATACAGATTATAACTCCTCGCAGTATACGTAGTTCATCTTCTGATACTGATTATGCAAATATATCTATGGATGAGTTTCAAAATCTTGCAATAGTTAACGGACCTTCTTTTACTGATGCAAAACCAAAAGATCTTTCTAATATACGCACATCAAATACTTTTTTAGGATATGGCATAAATCAGACATCTGGTCTTCCTACTAGAAGTAATTTGTTTGTCGGAAACGATATTGACGTTCTTTCATTCTCGAATACGGTTGCTATTGGATACGGTATTTATTCAAATAAGAATACTTTAGATAATGCTGTCCTTATTGGTAATAAAATTAACTTAAAATTAAATAATACAAGTTCGCCGGTTTTAGCACGTGATAACATACTTATTGGAAGTTATGCAGGTTATAGCTCAAACGGTGCATATAGCGTTTTAATAGGAAGTTATGCCGGTTATGCAGCTGAATCTTCAAAAAATATTATGATTGGTTATAGAGCCGGTACAAATTATGCGAAAGATGCAAATAATATTTCAGGATCTATGAATAATATTTTAATTGGCAATTATTCAGGTTATACTCCGGAATATTCTTTTGTTCCGGGTGCATATTCATATTCTTTTAATACGTATATAGGTAAGTATGCAGGTGCGCTTATAGGAACTCCGCCAAGCGGTACTTCTACATCAAGAGTTTTTAACAAAAATGTTATGATAGGTTCCTATGCAGGTATATACAAATTTGATAATAACAAACATGTCTTAGCTTTGGAGGATGCTCTTTATGTAGGAGATTATGCTGGTTACACGCGCGCAGAAACAGGTCCTACTGCTGTATCTACTTTAAAGTCAAGAAGGACATGTATTGGTTCAAATGCTTGTCATAATGAAAAAACAAAAATTTTTGGAACCGTTGTTGAGCTCACCAGTGCTTCAAATTCATCAATTTTGTCAAATGACAGTACTTTTATTGGTGCAAACGCAGGTATGGAATCAGGTGATGCCGGATTAAATACTATGATTGGTTCAAATGCCGGCAGAAATACATATTCAAGTCTGTGGACTAAGTATGCTACATATATTGGTTCCGGTGCAGGTTATAACAGCTACTCAATGTATTCAATATATATAGGTACAAATGCCGGCAGATATTCGGCTTCTGCGGCAACTTCAGCATCTACAAATCACTACACATATCCGGAAAGACTTGCTAATGTTGCAATTGGTAAAAATACTTGTCAAAATATTAAATTTGGCGGTAAGTGGTGTCTGGGTTCAGGTACACTTGAACAAAATTTAACCTATACTCTTCCTACTCCAAGGGGTTCAGGTACAGGTACACCAGTAAATCCAACGGTAGATGTATGGAGTACAGATAAATTTGGTCAACAGATGGTTATTGGTTTTGTTGATAGCGGTGTATCTTCACAAAGTATTGTATTTTATGCATCAACATTAATCAGAGGCGGATTAAATTATAATCTTGATTATTCAAATCCACAAAGTCATTTCGCATTAATGGTTCCTAATGGTGTTACTCCTTCCGATCGTCGTTTGAAAAAAGATATTGTACCTTCAAAACATTCTCTTGACGATATAAGAAAAATTAATATATACGAATTTAATTACAAAAACGATAAGGATAAAACAACTTATACAGGTATCATTGCGCAAGAATATAAGAAAATATTCCCTCATGATGTTGCTGTTGAACCTACAAGCAAAAAACTTGCAGCAGGTACAAGATGGTTGTTGTATTCACTCGTAAATGCCGTTAAGGATTTGGATAAAGAAATTATTGCCGTACAAAATGATATAAAAGCTTATATAAATGATTTTATGGGATTAAAGTCAAAAGTTGCTAATTTAGAAAAGCAAGCTGAAAAAATTAAAGCGGAAAACAAACAATTAAAAAATCATCTTGCAAAAATTAACAAAAAGTTAAAATAAAATCGGATTTTGGCACTTGACAAGCTATTCATTGCTAAGGCTAATTTTGGGCGATTGTTTTTTTAATTGTAAATTTTTGTAACAATTTTTTATTGTATTTTTTACACATTTAATTGACTAACTTGTTTTATGTAGTACGATGGTTATGCATGCATTTGATTATACAATAACCCAAATGTAAAGAAATATTAAAACGTACGTACACAAAATTATAAAAAGAGGTTAGTTTAATGGCGACTACATTTGCAAAAAGAGTCACTCCAATGGGTATTCCTGCAACAAATTTGGATTATTTACCCGATTTAATTGAAGTGCAAAAAAAATCTTTTGAATGGTTTTTAAAAGAAGGTTTAAAAGAAGAATTACTTGCTTTTTCACCTATTAAAGACTACACAGGAAGATTGGAATTACATTTTCTACCAAATTATACTTTCGATAATGCAAAGTATACTATCGAAGAGGCTCGTATTCATGATGCTACTTATGCAAAGCAACTTCGTGTTATGGTAAGACTTGTTAACCGTGATTCAGGTGAAATTAAAGAACAAGAAGTTTACATCGGTGATATTCCTACTATGACTGACAAAGGTACATTTATTGTAAACGGTGCAGAACGTGTTATAGTATCTCAGATTGTTCGTTCTCCGGGTGTTTACTTTAAACGTGAAGTATCTCCGACAGGTAAACGTTTGTACAATGCTACAATCATTCCAAACCGCGGTGCTTGGATTAAAATTGAAACAGATTCTAACGATTTAATTTACGTTAAAATTGATAAAAACAGAAAAATCCTTGCTACAACATTATTGAAAGCTATGGGATTATCTGTTGCCGAAATGGAAGCATCTTTCACTCACTTTGAATTCTTGAAGAAAACATTAGAAAAAGATACTGCTGAAACAACAGATGAAGCGCTAATCGATGTTTATAAAAAATTAAGACCGGGTGATCCTGCTTCAGCACAAGGCGGACGTCAAATTATTGAAGCTCGTTTCTTTGATGAAAAGAAATACGATATTGGTCGTGTAGGTCGTTACAAGATGAACAAAAAGTTGAACTTGAACATTCCTGCATCTCAAAGAACATTAACTATTAAAGATATTGTTTCTTCTATAGAATATTTAATCAACTTAACTTATGATGAAGGTTCTGTTGATGATATTGACCACTTGGGTAACAGACGTGTTCGTTCAGTTGGTGAATTGTTACAAAACCAATTCAGAGTTGGTTTAAGCCGTATTGAACGTATCGTTAAAGAAAGAATGACACTTCAAGACAGTGAAACACTTACTCCGTTGAACTTATTGAACACTAAACCTTTGGTTGCTTCATTAAAAGAATTCTTCGGAAGTTCTCAATTATCACAATTTATGGACCAAATTAATCCATTGGCAGAATTAACTCACAAAAGACGTATTTCTGCATTAGGACCTGGCGGTTTACAAAGAGAACGTGCAGGTTTTGCAGTTCGTGATATTCACCCATCTCACTACGGTCGTATTTGTCCGATTGAAACACCGGAAGGTCCGAACGCTGGTTTGATTGGTTCTTTGGCTACTCACGCAAAAGTTAACGAATACGGATTTATTGAATCACCATTCTTTGTTGTTAGAGATGGCAAAGTTACTGATGAAGTTGTTTATATGACAGCAGATGAAGACGAAAACTTCCGTTGTGCTCCTGCTGATGTTCAATTAAATGAGGATATGACATTCAAAGATGCTCAGGTTCCTGTTCGTTATCATTCAGAATTTGTTATGAGTGATTCATCAAGAGTTGACTATGTTGGTGTTTGCCCAATTCAAATTATTTCAGTTGCGACATCTGTAATTCCGTTTATTGAACACGATGACGCAAACCGTGCATTGATGGGTTCAAACATGCAACGTCAATCAGTACCTCTTTTGATTACAGAACGTCCAAGAGTTGCTACCGGTATGGAATCAAGAGCAGCAAGAGATTCAGGTATGTTGATTATTTCTGAATACGACGGTGTTGTTGAAAGAGTTGTTGGTGAAGAAATTACAATTCGTGATACACAAGGTATTCCTCACGTATATCAATTAATGAAATACGTAAGAAGTAACCAAGATACTTGTATTAACCAAAAACCTATCGTAAAAGAGGGTGATAAAGTTAAGGCAGGTGATATAATTGCAGACGGTGCATCAACCTGCGGTGGCGAACTTTCATTAGGTAAAAATGTTTTAATTGCATATATGCCTTGGGAAGGATATAACTTCGAGGATGCTATTTTACTTTCAGAAAGATGCGTTCATGATGATATATTCACGTCAGTTCACATTGAAAAATTAGAAATTGATGCAAGACAAACAAAATTAGGACCAGAAGAAATTACTCGTGAAATTCCGAATGTTTCAGAAGAATCGTTAAGACACTTAGACGAAAGAGGTATCGTTCGTATCGGTGCAAGAGTTTACGCAGATGATATTCTTGTTGGTAAAGTTACTCCAAAAGGTGAATCTGAACATCCGCCTGAAGAAAAATTGTTGAGAGCTATCTTCGCTGAAAAAGCAAGAGACGTTAAAGATAATTCATTAAGAGTCCCTCACGGTGAAGGTGGTAGAGTACTTGATGTTAAGGTATTCGACAGAGAAAAAGGTGATGAATTACCTCCTGGAGCAAATACAGTAATCAGAGTTTATATTGCTCAAAAACGTAAAGTTTCTGTAGGTGATAAACTTTCAGGTCGTCACGGTAACAAAGGTATTGTATCAAGAATTCTTGCAAAAGAAGATATGCCGTTCTTACCAGACGGTACTCCGGTAGACGTAGTATTGAACCCTCTAGGTGTTCCTTCACGTATGAACGTAGGTCAAACTTATGAACACTTATTAGGTTTAGCATCTTACTTGACAAAAGAATACTATGCAGCACCTTCATTTGATGAACGTTTTGGAAAGAATATGTCTGAAAAAGTTACAAAAGAAGAATTGTTACGTGGTATTAAAGAAACCGGCTGTGATTGGGTTGGTGAAGACGGTAAAGTTCGTTTAATTGACGGACGTACAGGTGAACCGTTTGATGAACCTGTTGCAGTAGGTCTAACATATTTCTTAAAACTTGTTCACTTGGTTGACGATAAAATTCACGCTCGTTCAACAGGTCCTTACTCATTAGTTACACAACAACCTTTAGGTGGTAAGGCTCAATTCGGTGGTCAAAGATTCGGAGAAATGGAGGTATGGGCATTAGAAGCATACGGTGCTGCTTACACTCTTCAAGAAATGTTGACTATTAAATCAGATGATGTTAACGGACGTAACAGAGCTTATGAAGCTATTGTTAAAGGTGATAATATTCCAAGACCTGGTATTCCTGAATCATTCAAGGTACTTGTAAGAGAATTGCAAAGTATCGGTTTGGATATTACGGTTGCTAAGAAAGACGGTGTTGAAGTTGACTTAATGAGCGATATGGATGATTTAAGAAAAGCTGCTCCAAAACGCACATTATCAGATATTGATTCAGAGTTGTTAAACATTAACTTCTTTGAAACACCAACAACTTTCGGTGATATATAGTGAATAGTGAGTGGTGAGTTGAAATACACTTACCACACACTTTTAAAATAATTTAAAGGAAATTAAAGGAGAAAATATAGATGTCAACAAGTATAGATTATTTTGATTATATACGAATTAGTATAGCATCACCTGAAAGAATTCTTAAATGGTCATATGGTGAAGTTACTAAGCCTGAAACAATCAATTACCGTACTTTAAAACCAGAAAGAGATGGTTTGTTCTGTGAAAGAATTTTTGGACCTACAAAAGATTGGGAATGTTATTGCGGTAAATATAAAAGAGTAAGACACAAAGGTATTATCTGCGAACGATGCGGTGTTGAAGTTACAGATTCAAAAGTTCGTCGTCACAGAATGGGACATATTAAACTTGCTGCTCCCGTTTCACATATTTGGTTCTTAAAAGGTATTCCTTCATACTTGGGTTTACTTTTAGATATGACTTTGAAAGATTTGGAACAAGTTATCTATTTTAACAGTTATGTAGTTATTGACCCTGCTGAAACAGAGTTTAAGAAGCTTCAACTATTAAATGAAGAAGAATATGAAGATTATGTATTTGAACATGAAGAAACCGAATTAAAAGTTGGTATTGGTGCGGAAGCAATAAAAGAACTTTTAGGCGAAATCGACATAAAAGCTTTGGCAGAAGAAATCAGAGCAGAATTAGATGCAGGTGTAAATTCAGTTCAAAGAAAAGGTAAATTAATTAAACGTTTAAGACTATTAGATTCATTAATTTCAAGCGAAACTGATCCAACTTGGATGATTATGGATGTATTGCCTGTAACTCCTCCTGATTTGAGACCAATGGTTCAATTAGACGGTGGACGTTTTGCAACATCAGACTTAAACGATTTATACAGACGTGTAATCAACAGAAACAATCGTTTACAAAGATTGTTAGAAATGGGTGCTCCTGAAATCATCGTAAGAAACGAAAAACGTATGTTACAAGAAGCAGTTGATGCTTTAATTGATAACGGACGTCGCGGAAGAACAGTTGTAGGTCCAAATAACAGACCATTAAAATCATTATCTAACATCATTGAAGGTAAACAAGGTCGTTTCCGTCAAAACTTGTTAGGTAAACGTGTTGACTATTCAGGTCGTTCAGTAATTGTAGTTGGTCCGTCATTAGAATTGAACCAATGCGGTTTACCAAAAGAAATGGCAATCGAATTGTTCAAACCATTTGTTGTAAATAAATTAATTGAAAGAGGATACGTTCAAAACATTAAATCTGCTAAGAAAAAAATTGAACGTTCTGAAGCAATTGTATGGGATATTTTAGAAGAGGTAATTGACGGACACCCTGTAATGTTGAACCGTGCACCAACCCTTCACAGACTTGGTATTCAAGCTTTTGAACCAAAACTTGTAGAAGGTCGTGCTATTCAATTACACCCATTGGTATGTACAGCATTTAACGCCGACTTCGACGGTGACCAAATGGCTGTTCACGTTCCATTGTCAATTGAAGCTCAAACAGAAGCAAGAATGTTGATGTTAGCAACAAATAATATTTTGGCTCCTGCAACAGGCAAACCTATTATTACACCTTCACAAGACATGGTTATGGGTATGTATTATTTGACTCTTATAAAAGACGAAAATATGGTACCAACAAAATATTTCTACAATTTCCAAGATGCAATTGCAGCATTGGAAGCTGATGTTATCAAATTACACGATAAAATCTATGTAAGAGATGAACACGGTAAACGTATTGAAACAACAGCAGGCAGAATTATTTTTAACGAAGCAGTAAGAAACGCAGTTTTATAATATAAAGGTAAATAAAAGATGACAAGTAACTATACAACACAAAAAAAATCATTAGATTTCATTAACAAACAAATGGATAAAGGTGCATTAAAAAATTTACTTGCACAAATTTATCTTGAATTTGGCGGTGCTAAAACGGCAACTTTGGCAAATACATTGAAAAACTTAGGTTATCACTATGCAACAAAATCAGGTGTAACAATTTCAATTTCAGATTTGTCAGTACCTCCTATTAAACAACAATTATTAAAAGAAGCTGATGAAGAAATTCAAAAGTCAACAAACAGATACTTAAAAGGTGAAATTACCGAAGTAGAAAGATATACAAAGGTTATCGACACCTGGTCCGAAACAACAGCAAAATTAACAGAACAGGTAGTTAAAAACTTTGATAGATTAAATCCTGTATATATGATGGCATTCTCAGGTGCCAGAGGTAACTTATCACAAGTATCACAATTGGTTGGTATGCGTGGACTGATGGCTGATGCGCAAGGTCAAATCATCGACTTGCCTATTCGTGCAAACTTTAAAGAAGGTCTGTCCGTTACCGAATACATCATTTCATCATACGGTGCAAGAAAAGGTCTTGTAGATACAGCGTTGAAAACAGCTGACTCAGGGTACTTAACAAGACGTCTTGTTGATGTTGCACAAGATGTTATTATTCGTGATACTGATTGCCACGGTAAAAAACATATTATGTTAAAAGGTATCTATGACGGCGATACTTGTATTGTTCCGTTAATCGACAGATTATTGGGAAGAACAATCGCACAAGATATTTTAGATGCTGATGGTAACGTATTAGTTGCAAACAATACAACATTAGACAGAAAAGATATCAAAAAAATTGAACGTTCAGGAATTGAATTAACAGAATTGGCTGTACGTTCAGGTTTAACTTGTGAATTAGAATACGGTATCTGCCAAAAATGTTACGGTTGGGCAATGACAACTCAAAAATTAGTTGATGTCGGCGAATCAATCGGTATTATCGCAGCTCAATCAATCGGTGAACCGGGTACACAATTAACAATGCGTACATTCCACACAGGTGGTGTATTCAAAGGTTCCGGTGCAATGAAACACATTGTTGCAGAAGAAGCTGGTGAAGTTGTTACAGCCGTTAAAACAAGAGAAGTAAGAACTCGTCACGGGGATGTTGTACAAATTCTTATTCTTGAAACAGATGTAGAAATCAAAGGCGAAAGCAAATCAAGAAAATACCATATTCCTGCCGGTGCAACAGTAATGTTTACAAAAGGTCAAAAAGTTGAAAAAGGATTTGAACTTGCAGTATACGAACCTGTTTCACAAGGTGACGGTTCTCGTTTGACAGAAAAAGCAACAAAAGATATTACGTCAGACTTGTCAGGTGAAGTTGTATATCAAGATTTTACAGCAGATGAAAAGAAAGACAGACAAGGCAACGTATCAAGAACTGCTAACAAGAGCGGTGTTGTTTGGGTTTTAGGCGGTGATGTTTATAACTTACCGGGTGGTTCAAAAATCCTTGTCAAAGATGAACAAAAAATTAAAGAAGGTGAAAAACTTGCTGAAACACTAACCGTTTGTGAACACGGCGGTGAAGTTAGAGTAGGTGATGACCTTGTTTTAGAAGATATTAAATTTGAAGGTAAAAAGATTAAGAAAATTGTTTCAGGTAAAGAATTAACAATTGTAATCGCTTCAATTATGCCTTCAAATGCAACATTTGAACAAACAAAGAAAGAACAAATTTGGACAGTTGATAAAACAGGCGAAAAATATATCGTAAAATCTCCTGTTGATACAACGGTTGAAAATGGTATGATTATTGCCGAGTTGATAAGTGATGATTGTTCGGTTTCTTCATCAGGAGAAATTAAGTATGTTGATGTTGAAGTTGATGAAAACCAAATTATTACTAAACCGGGTTCATTAGTATTTGTTCCGGAAGAAGTTCATCAATTGAACAAAGAATCTGTTCTTAAAATGGTTGAATCAGGAACAAAAGTTACAGCAGGTACAGAGGTTGTAAAAGACGTATATTGTCATTTAGACGGTATTGTTGAAATAAAAGAATATAATGATATTATTCACGAAGTTACAATCAGACCGGGTGAAATTTATCAATTGGCAAATGTTTCAGAATTGAAAGTAGAAGAAGGCGAAGTTATTAAAAAAGGTACCGTAATCGCAGAAGGTATCAAAGCTAAGGAAACTTCTATCGTTACAATCATGGATACTGAAATGGATGATTTGGATATTGATGATTTGGATGAAGAAATGGATGCTTCAATGAATATTGAAGAAGATAATCTTGCAAATCAGCCTATTCAAATTTTAGTAAGACCTGTTCAGGTAATAAAAGTTGACCAAAAAGATGTATCAATAAAATTTGATTCATCAGATGAGTTAATTGATATTGTTCCTGTAACACAATTACAATACAAAGATGGTGCAAGAGTAAGAAATCTTGACGGTGCAACATTAATAAGAACAAGTTTGGTTCTTCAAATGCAAGGACACTTATCACACTTAAAAGGTATGGTAGAACTTGATGATAAAGGCAGTTTGAAGATTGTTGTACTTGATAAATTGATTGTACGTCGTGATATTGAAGGCAATTCAAAATTAAACGATTCATTACAAACAGAACTTCTTGTTAAAAACGGCGAAGTTATTGAACCTAAAACACCTGTTGCAAAAACTTGTGTATTGGCACTAAATGATGGTGTAGCTTCAATAAAAAACACTGAGGAAGAAGCAAGAAGATTACTTTTGATTTGCGATAATTACGAAGAAAAAGTTGCAGTAAAATCAAAAGCAGTTGTTAAAAAAGGTCAATTTATAAAACAAGATGACTTATTGACAGAAGGCGAAGATAGAGCTCCTGTTTCAGGTCAGGTTGTAGCAGTAGAAAAAAATCAAATCGTAATAAGAACAGGTAGACCATACTTAATCAGCCCAGGTACAATGTTACTTGTTTCAGCAGGTGCTTTGGTACTACGTGGTGATATGTTGGTATCACTTGTTTATGAAAGACAAAAGACAGGTGATATCGTACAAGGTCTTCCGAGGGTTGAAGAACTTCTTGAAGGTCGTAAACCAAAAGACTGTGCTATTTTAGCAGAAGAAGATGGTGTTGCTGTTATTGAAACTGACGATGAAATGCCAAGATTGTATCTTGAAACAGAAGACGGTTCAAAAACAGAAATTAAATTTGCTATTGATGCAAACATCGTAGTTCAAAACGGTCAAAAAATTGTTAAAGGTCAACCTTTAACAAGCGGTCCTTTAAATCCACATGACGTTATGAGATTATGCGGACCTGAAATCGCACAACAATACTTGGTAGATGAAGTTCAGCGTGTATACCGTTCACAAGGTGTAGAAATCGCTGATAAACACGTTGAAATCATTGTAAGACAAATGACTAAGAAAGTTAAAGTTGTTGACGCAGGTGATACAAACTTATTACCGGGTGAATTGATTGAAGTTCAAATCTTTGAAAAAGAAAATGAAGCAGTAACAGCAAACGGCGGTCAACCTGCAACTTGCGAATATATGTTGTTAGGTATTACAAAAGCTTCTTTGAATACTGAATCATTCATCTCAGCTGCTTCGTTCCAAGAAACAACAAGAATCTTGACAGAAGCAGCAGTTGACGGTAAGAAAGACTTGTTAAGAGGTTTGAAAGAAAACGTTATTATCGGTCGTTTAATACCAGCAGGTACAGGTTTCTATCATTTAACTCATGCAAATGAAGAAAAAGATAAAGAAGCTCAGCGCCGTGCAGCACAAAGAAATCAGGCAAGAAAACCATCTGCAATTTTGGAAGAAATTGAAGGTATGTTTGGTGCTCCTGAATTTTCAATAGACGATGAAACAATCGGTTAATTAGAAAAATAAACAAAAAGGGCGATGCAAATGCATCGTCTTTTTTTTGTTGAAAAATATAAAATAAAATCAAAATTTTGCTTGAAAAAATAGTTTTTTGTGTGATGATATAGTTAACGCTAGTAATAAATAGCTAAGGTACAAGTATATAAAAGATAAGGAATTAAAGAAATGGCAAGAAAGACACCATTAGAAAAAATCAGAAACATTGGTATTGCCGCTCACATTGACGCAGGTAAAACAACAACAACAGAACGTATTTTGTTCTACACAGGTAAAACACATAAAATTGGTGAAGTTCACGATGGCGCAGCAGTTACAGACTTTATGGATCAAGAACGTGAACGTGGTATTACAATTCAATCAGCAGCCGTAACAGCTGAATGGAAAGGACACCAATTAAACATTATTGATACCCCGGGCCACGTTGACTTTACAGTTGAAGTAGAACGTTCATTACGTGTATTAGACGGTGAAGTTGCAGTATTCTGTGCAGTAGGTGGTGTTCAATCACAATCTGAAACAGTTTGGAGACAAGCTAACAGATATGAAGTTCCACGTATTGTATTTGTTAACAAAATGGACAGAACAGGTGCAGATTTCTATCGTGTATTAAATCAAATCAGAGATAGATTAAGAGCAAATGCGTTTGCTATTCAATTACCTATTGGTGCAGAAGATAAAATGCAAGGTATTATTGACTTAATTGAAATGAAAGCTGAAATCTACAGAGATGATTTAGGTAAACAATTTGATGTTTTTGATGTAGATACTTGTGATGAAATTTCTCAAGAATTAAAAGATAAAGCTCATCAATACAGAGAAGAATTAGTTGAAGCTATCGCTGGTGAAGATGATGCTTTAATGGAAAAATATTTTGAAGATCCAGAATCAATTACAGTTGCTGAATTAAAATCAGTATTAAGAAAAGCTACTTGTGCAAACAAAATTGTTCCAGTAACTTGTGGTTCAGCATTCAAGAACAAAGGTGTTCAAATGTTATTAGATAACGTTGTTGAATACTTGCCATCACCGACAGACGTAAAAGCTATTGAAGGTGAAATGGAAGACGGAACAAAAACAGAACGTCATTCATCTGACTCAGAACCATTCTCTGCATTGGCATTCAAGGTTATGACAGACCCATTTGTAGGTCGTTTAACATTCTTGCGTGTATATTCAGGTGTAATTACATCAGGTTCTTACGTTTTGAACGCAACAAACGGCAAAAAAGAACGTATTTCTCGTTTAGTTCGTATGTATGCAGACCAAAGACTTGAAGAACAAGAAGTTTACGCAGGCGATATTTGTGCGGCAGTTGGTTTAAAAGATACAACAACAGGTGATACATTATGCGATGAAAAAGCTCCAATCATCTTAGAAAGAATGGTATTCCCTGAACCTGTAATTTCAGTTGCTATTGAACCAAAAACAAAAGCAGACCAAGAAAAAATGGGTATTGCATTACAAAAACTTGCGGAAGAAGATCCTTCATTCAAAGTTAAGACTGATGCAGAAACAGGTCAAACAATCATTTCCGGTATGGGTGAACTTCACTTAGACATCATCGTAGACCGTTTATTAAGAGAATTCAAAGTAGACGCTAACGTAGGTAAACCGCAAGTTGCTTATCGTGAAACAATCAGAGGAAACGCAGACCAAGAAGCTAAATTCCAAAGACAATCAGGTGGTAAAGGTCAATACGGACACGTTAAAATCAGAATTTCACCGGCAGAAGAAAATGCAGGATTTGTATTTGAAAACAAAATTGTCGGTGGTGCTATTCCGAAAGAATTTATCGAACCTGCAAGAAAAGGTATGGAAGAAGCTCTTGAGGGCGGTATCATAGCAGGCTATCCGATGATTGACGTTAAAGTTGAACTTTACGATGGTTCATATCACGAAGTTGACTCTTCTGAAATGGCATTTAAAATTGCCGGTTCAATGGCTATCAAAGATGGTACAAAGAAAGCTCAACCTTGCGTACTTGAACCTATGATGAAAGTTGAAATCGAAATTCCTGATGAATACACAGGTAACATCATTGGTGATATCGCAAAAAGACGCGGCAGAGTTGAAGGTCAAGAACCTTTGGGTAACACAGGTAACGTAATTGTTAGAGCAACAGTACCGTTGGCTAACATGTTCGGTTATGCAACCGACTTACGTTCTAACACTCAAGGTCGTGGTACATTCTCTATGGAATTCAAATGCTATGAACAAGTTCCTAAGAACGTTGAAGAAGAAATTATTGCAAAAGCAGGCGCTAAAGCATAAGATTTTCAAATAATAAAATAAATAAAAGGGCAAGTATGTAAAAATTCTTGCCTTTTTTGTGGTAAATTAAGAGTTAAGTAATGAAGAAACAAAATATATTAATTTTAATCATTCTATTAAATATCCTAACAATTCCGTTTGTAAAAGCGAATGAGATTGTTGTGCAAAACAGTGAAGAAATTACAAAATCAGACGAAATTCAAACCAAAAAAGATGTTGATTTCAAAAAAATGAGATTCAACGAAAAAGAAAATCCGGTAACGTATAAATATTTTAAAGATTATGCAGATTTACTTCGTAGTAATATAAATTTTAATAAATTCTATTTCTTTGGATATAGACCTCAAAATCAAGGTTGGTATATGAAATATCATTATAAACTGCATAAAGATGGAACAATA
>JAFWGJ010000153.1 GCA_017512405.1 bacterium
GAAACTCAATACGGTGTTACAAAAACTCAAGTTAACGAATACCAAAAAGCAGGTATAGTAGAAGAAATTTCAGTTGCCGTAACACTTGAAAAGAATGCTCTTCCTACAGATACTACAATTGAAGAATTGAAGGAATTGATTGCAAGGGCAGCAAGTCCAAAAGTAGATCCTGCAAATGTAACAATTGCCTTATCCGAATCAATTGAACCATATCTTGCAACAGATAAAGGTACAACATTACCAAAAGCTGAGGAATCAGGAAATCCATGGTGGTTAATACTTGCAATGGTAGGTCTATGCCTAGCTGGTGGATACGCAGTTGTTGCAAGTAAAATAAAGACAAGTCAAATGGCTCAACAACAAGAAATGCAAATGTTAAGAAACAAAGCAAGTGAACAAGATGCTCAATTGAGAGATATGAATATTAAAGCTGCTGAATTGATAGAACGTCAATCTATGTTGCAGCAAGGTTTGTTAGAACAACAACAAAGAGAAATGGTTCCTCAAATACCTAACCATATTATAGATGAAGCAATTGCTGCTATTCATTCTGATATTGATGCACTTGATCCGAATGAAACAGGAGAAAAAATCAGAAGCTGGATTGAACAAGGTTAATTTAAGTAAATTTTAAGTTAAATTTTTCAATAAAATCGTAAAAAGTGCTAAAATAATAAACGAAATGGCAATAGAAGGATTTGATTATAAACAATTTTCATCTGATCTTGCGGTACAAGCAAAAGAGCTTGTACCACAAGAGTTTGAGCCGTTCCAACAAGAATATATTGTAAAAACACTGGCTAATTTTTCAAATATGGCTGGTGAAGCTATTTCGAATGATGCTCAGGCAGGTTTTAATGCTGATCAGGCAATTTTTTTGACACAAATTATTGCAGAATGGTCATTCCATAAATCAGTTGACGTAATTCGTTCCGGTATTCAACCTGAATATTGGGATGGTGTACTGCAAAAAATTGCATTCACAATTTTTGAAGTCGGCAAAAATACAATTAAACAAAATTTACCACAGGATCAAATTCTTGAACTCGTTGAACAGCATGTATTAAAAGCTTATGAAGAAGCTTTGGATGAATTAAAACAACGCGGTATTATTGATGAAGAACAAAAAGAAAGGGCAGAAAAGCAAAATAACTTAAATCAGCTTATAGAACAGGTAGAAGCCGAACAAGCAGCTCAAAAAACAGCCGAGGCACAGGCTCAGGCTCAACCGCAACCTGCACCTCAAAATGCTGCTCCTCCTGCAGCTGTTCCTGCAAATACAATGCCTCAAAGCGGTGACAGAAAGTTATTTAAATTGGCTTCTCTTGCGCTTCTTTTAAGAACTGTTTCGCAAGATAAAGTTTCGTCAATTTTAAATAAATTTAATCCTCAAGATGCTCAATTGGTTATTCAATATATGCAAATGCCGGACTTAAATCAAAGAGTTGATGCAACTACGGCAATACAGTGTTTAAAAGAAATAAAAACAAATCTGCCAAGTAAGCGCAGTACATCACCTAATCAGTTAATATACAGAATTAAAAATTCACTAAGTATGTATACACCTGAGAAAATTGAAGTTTATTTAAAACCTGAACGTATAAATGTTAAAAGATTTGTAATGAGTGCTTTAAATGATGAATTATATGAACTTGCGCCTAAGGTTTCAAATGTTATTGCCCAACATATTGAAAGTAGTGTATAATATAATCAATCATGATTATAAAAAAGCAAAATAAATCCTCAACACAAGGTACAGTTGAAAAAAATCCATCATCTGTTCCTCAGCAGTCTCTGCCTGTACAACCTGTACAACCAGAGACACCTAAGCCTGAGGAAAAAATTGATATTTTTGATTTAGATAATATTGATTTTTCTCAACGTCAGGAAAGAAGACGTGGTGACAGACGTAGAGGATATCGAAGAATTGATGACAGAAATCTTATATCAAGAGCTCAGGAAGAAGCTGAAAGTATTAAGGAAACCGCTGCAAAAGAAGGATACCGAGCAGGCATAGAGCAAGCAGAAACGGATATTATTGCATTAAGAGAAAAAATAGCGGATTTTGTTAATGCTAAAAAAGAAGTTTTTGAATATATAGCACCTGATATTCTGGAAATCAGTGTTGATATTGCACAAAAAATCATTAAAAACGAGGTAACTCAAAATCCTCAAATAATTTTGGATTCAATAGTAGATGCTATGAAAAATATATCAAAAGATGAATCCAAAATAACAATAAAGCTGAATCCCCTGCAAGTAGATTTAGTAAAAACAGAATTACCGGAGTATATTTCCTCAATGGGTATTGAGGCGAAAATAACAGTTGTAGGTGATGATTCAATAGCAGAAGGAGGTTGTATTCTAAATACAAATAATGGTATTGTGGATGCATCATTAGATACACAGCTTGATATAATAAAAGAAGCATTGAAAGGCATGTAATGGCAGCGCAGCAACAAAGCGGAGGACAACCAATAAGTGAATTTGCTTTGGCGGGATTTGTTTTAGTACTTATCCTGATTTTGCTGATGGAAATGCCTAATTGGGTTATTAATTTTTCAATATCATTAAATATGACTATTGGTATTGTACTTCTGATGATAGCCCTGTATGTACAAAAACCTCTTGAATTGGCGGCTTTTCCGTCTATTATTCTTTTGGGTACAATGTTTAGGTTAATTCTTTCAATTGCTTCAACCCGTCTTATTTTGGCAAAAGGTGATGCCGGTGAAGTTGTATCGGCATTCGGTCATTTCGTAACCGGTGGTAACATGGTTGTAGGTGTTGTAATTTTCTTGATTATTACAACAGTACAGTTTATGGTAATTACAAAGGGTGCCGAACGTATCGCCGAAGTTGCTGCCAGATTTGCCTTAGATGCTATGCCGGGTAAGCAAATGACAATCGACGCCGATTTCAATGCGGGGTTGATTTCACCGGAAGAGGCCGTAAAAAGACGTGAAGATTTACAAAGAGAATCAAATCTTTTCGGTTCTATGGACGGTTCTATGAAGTTCGTAAAAGGTGATACTATTGCAGGTTTGATTATTACGATAATCAACATTGTTGGCGGATTATGTGTAGGATGTTTGATGAATCAAATGCCTATTGCGGATGCAATTGATAAATATACAGTATTAACTATTGGTGACGGTTTGTCATCACAAGTTCCGTCTTTATTAATGTCAGTTGCAGCAGGTATCGTAATGACTCGTTCATCAGCAGCTAATTCACTCGGTAACGATTTGGTTGGTCAAATTTCAAGTAAACCAAATTCTTTATTCTTAGCTGCCGGTTTCTTAATTTTAATAGCTTTGTCAAGTCCCATTACAGGTTTACCTTGGTTTCCGTTTATATTGTTTGCTATTATTTTATCTGTAACAGGTTTATCAACATTAGTTAATGCTGACGTTCAATCTCAATTGGGACAATTAGAAAGTGTACGTCAAAACATGCAAGACTTGGTTAACCCTAACAGAATGTATGAAAGACTTGGTGTTGACGTATTAAGTTTGCAGGTTGGAGCCGGATTGCTTTGTATTGCCGACCCGGATCAAGAAGGTCAATTGCTTGCTAAAATCGCTGCTTTAAGACAACGCGTAACTGATGAATTGGGCTACATTTTACCAAATATAAGAATTATGGACTCTTCCGCATTGGAATCAAACGAATACTTAATTGCTATTCGTGGAAATACTGTTGCGACAGGTTTTGTATATCCCGGTAAATACATGGTTATTGCAGATCAATGGGATTCTGTAAGGTCAGAAGTCCCTGATGATGCCATTATTGGTGTAGACCCTACTTATCAAACTCAAGCTTATTGGGTATCGGAAGAAGATGCTAAAACAACGAAAGCGGTTACCGCTGTTGATGCAACAGATGTTGTAATTACTCACTTACAAGAAATTACAAGAAAACACGTTGATGATATTATGACAAAAACTGACGTGTTAAAATTAATGGAATTAGTGCGTTCTCAGGACCCTACACTTGTTAATGACCTTGTTCCTACAATTATTTCTACAAGTGATTTGAGAAAAATCTTTGTAAACTTAATCAGAGAAAAAGTTTCAATTAAAGATATTATCTTTATATTTGAACGTCTTTGCGATTATGCAAGATTTTCAAAAGAACCGGATATTTTGTCTGAACGTTTGAGAGCAGCTCTTGGTCGTCAGATTTGTTTGACTAACGTTCAGGAAGATAAAGTTCTCTATGCATTAACTCTTTCTCCGGAGTGGGAAAAAGTTCTGGATGACAGTTGCCAACGTACTGAGCTTGGAACAATGTTCTTGTTGAATCCTATGCAGGTTCAGGAATTAATTGAAACTGCAGCATCTACTTTAATGAATGCTCACCAAAATATTGGTAAGCAGCCTGTAATTTTATGCTCACCAAGAATAAGATTGCCTTTATATCAATTACTTGAACGTCATATCCCTACAATAGTTGTTATCTCATATTCTGAATTAATTACAGATATTAAGGTTGAAGCGGTTGATACAATTGGTGAAAGTTACATGCCTCAATAATGAACTATGATTAAGAACTTGTTAATATCTTTAATAAAAATATATCAAAGTATTTCAAAGCATACTCCTCCTGTATGCCGGTTTACTCCGACTTGTTCTGAATATATGAAACAGGCAATTCTTAAATATGGTGTTTTAAAAGGCGGATGGTTGGGTATAAAACGAATTTGTAGATGTCATCCTTTACATCCCGGCGGATACGACCCTTTGCCATAATAAAATTACTTATGTTATAATAATTCTTATGATTAAGATATTTCAAAACAAAAAATTTTTAAATATTGTTTTTTATCTTTTTTTATTTTTGATAATTGCAGTTATTGTTGTTGCATCAAAAAATTATGATTTAGATTTATGGGCAAGATTAATTGCAGGTATGGCTATTGTTCAGACCGGTCATGTGTTGAAGTATGATTTTTTATCATACACTCCAACACATCCGTGGTATGACCATGAATGGGGAAGTAGTGTTATTTTTTATTTGTTCCAGCATTATATTGGGCAAACAGGTTTACTTATATTACAAGTTTTGCTCATATTCTTAACAATAGTTTTTCTTGTAAAAACAGTAAAGATAAGATGTAAAGATACTTGTGACTATAAAGATTTTTTAATTTATTTTATAGTAATTAATTGTTTTACAGTTACATATTCATCTTTGGTAAGGTGTCATTCGTTTACATTTTTATTCTTTATCATTGAACTGTATATATTAGAATTGGTTCGTAAAAATGAAAATTATAAACTTTTATTTATATTCCCTCCAATGTTTTTAATATGGGGCAATATGCATGGCGGAGTAGTTTCCGGTTTTGGTTTGCTTGCTCTTTATACAATAGGTGAAGCATTAAATAAAAAACCTTTTAAATATTATCTTATTACAACATTAATTTGTCCGCTAATGTTATTTATC
>JAFWGJ010000154.1 GCA_017512405.1 bacterium
CCATATTCTTCTCATCGGCTTTAAGTTTTTCTTTCTTTTCTTCTTTTGCCATTTCTTGTTCTACATAGGCATCCAAATCTTCATCAAGAACTTCCAATTCGTATTCTGCGCACACTTTTTTAATAACATCAACATCAATTAATTGATTTACTGTTGCCATTATGCCGTTTAACATAAGAAATTTCACAATTTCAGCAGGAGTTTTATTAATTTTATCTGCCAACTCGCTAATTGTCATGGCTGTATTTACAACCAATTGAGTTACCGCTTCTTTTTCCTCTTCTTTGTGTGAGCGTTTTCTATGTTTTTGTGCAGCAGCTTTTTCTAATGAAATTCTTTCTTGTTCTTCTTCTTTTGAAATTTTATCTTTTCTTTTATCAGCTTGTTTGTGTTTAGAAGAAGAACCTTTGTTCTCATATATATCTTGAGGAATTATATGACGTTCAATGGGTCTTTCGGTTTGTCTTATTGGTCTTGTTGCCGCAGGGCGTTCGCTTCCTTTTTGAGGCTTGTTTGCGGATATCTGTTTTTGTTCAGGCTGCTTTTCCTGTCGACGAACTATTTCAAGTCTGTTTACAGGCTGCTTTTTAACCACTTCAATTTTTGGACGTTCAATCTTTTGAACAGTTTCAACAGATGTTTTAGTTTGTTCGGTTGTTTCCTTTTCCGGTTCTTTTGGTATTTCTTTTTCTACAACCGTAACTTCCGGCTTAGCTTCGGGTTTTGCTTTTTTTACAATAAATGCTTTTGGTTTTTTAACCTCAGCTGCAGGTTTAGTATTTAACGAAGCTTTAAGACGACTTATTTGGTCTGGTGTTACTGCACTTGAATGTGTTTTTACAACAATCTGTATCTGTGCTAATTTTTCAATTACCTCTTTGCTTGTTAAACCTAATTCTTTTGCTAATTCACTTACACGCATATTACCCGTACTCAATTAATTTTCCTTTCAATTCTTCCGAAATATTGGCTTTCAGACTTTTTTGTATTTTATTCTTTTTTAAAGCATTTTCAATACACATTTTATTATAACAAAGATATACTGATCTGCCAAATATTTTTGTATTTGGATTAATGAAAACTTCATTTTTTTGCTTATTATATGTAATTTTTATTAATCCGTTTTGTTCTTTTAAGGCTCCGCAGCCTGCACATTTTCTTTTGTGTTCCATTAATTAACTTCCGCTAATTTTTCCAATTTTAGCTTTTGGTCGTATTCTATCAAAAGTTTTAAAAGTTCATCCAAATCTCCGTCAATTACTGTCCATACGTTAAGATTTTGACCTATACGGTGGTCTGTTAAACGTCCTTGCGGAAAGTTATATGTTCTGATGCGCTCACTTCTGTCGCCAGAACCAACCTGAGAACGGCGCAAGTCTGTAATTTCTTTCGTTTGTTTTTGAACTTCCAAGTCGTATAATTTAGCTTTCAAAATTTGCATTGCACGTTCTTTGTTTTGTAATTGAGAACGTTCTTCCGTACAGAAAATCATAATTCCTGTAGGTTTATGAAATAATCGTGCGGCAGTTTCAACCTTGTTTACGTTTTGACCACCTGCACCTCCTGAACGTGCTGTTGACATTTCAATATCTTCCGGACGAATTTCAATTTCTACGTCATCAACTTCAGGCATAACCGCAACGGTTGCAGTTGAAGTGTGAACACGTCCCTGAGATTCTGTTTGAGGAACTCGCTGAACACGATGAACACCTGATTCGTATTTCAACTTAGAATATACGGCATCACCTTTTACTGAAATAATTACTTCTGAAACACCGCCTGCTTCACATTCTGTCATACTTAATACTTGTGTTTTCCAGCCTTGTTTGTCAGCAAAACGCATGTACATTCTCATTAAGTCGCCTGCAAAAATGTTTGCTTCGTCCCCGCCGGCACCGCCTCTGATTTCAAGCATAATATCTTTGTCATCCATAGGGTCGCGTGGAAGCAACAGTATTTTCATCTGTTCTTCATATTCGGTTATTTTTTTCTCGTTTTCTTCTATATCTGATTTTAAAAATGCTCGCATTTCTTCATCAGTTTCGCCTTTAAGCATTTCTTTTGCATCTTCTATTGCATCAATAGATTTTTTCCATGCGTAGTATAACTCAACGGTTTCTTCCATTGATTTTCGTTGTTTTGAAAGTTCTTTGAATCGATTATAATCTTGTATTACTGCTGGGTCTGATAAAGTTACACCCAACTCGTTATATTTTTTCTCTATCTGAAGGATTTTATCCATCATATCTTTCATAACAAAACCTCACTTTATATGATTATATCAAAAAAATGCTTCATGTAAAACTTTATAAAAAAGGTGAAATACTTATGTGTATTTCACCTTTTTTGTTATTTCTTTTCTGCTTTTGCAGGTTCTCCTGTTACTGGTTTTGCATCGTTTGCCTTTAATAATTCTTGCATATCTGTCGGATTGTACTCTGCATTCAGATATTCAATTTTTGCTGTTTTCTTTAATGATTCAATGAATTTTTCAAGTACTTCTACTTTCTTTTCATTTGTTAAATGAATTATAATGTCATTTTTAACTTTTTCAAACGAATCTTGACCTGCTTCTTTTCTGTCAGTTACTAAGATAATGTGGTAGCCGAATTGCGTTTTTATAATTTCTCCAATAACGTCTGGTTTTTGTGAAAATGCTGCATTAGAGAATTCTTTTACCATTTCATCTCTTCCGAAGAAACCTAAATCTCCGCCTTGTTTTGCTGATTCAGGGTCTTCCGATTGATCTTTTGCTATTTTAGCAAATTGTGAAGGATCTTTTTTTAACTGAGCCAATATATCTTGTGCTTTTTTTAATTTTTCTTCCATTTGGCTTTCTACATATTTTTTTAATTCTTCTTCTGTTAAATCTTTATTTTTTTCTTCTGCTTTTGCTAATTCTTTTAATTCTTCAGGATTTGCAGCTATTAATATATGAGAAGCTCGTACTTGTTCAGGATATTTAAATTTGTTTATGTTTTTGTCGTAATACTTTTTAGCATCTGCTTCTGTAATATTAACTTTTTCAAGTGTATCAATAAGTTTGTTTAATTTAACTTCTTCAACCAAATCCTTTTTATATTCTGCAAGTGACATTCCATGTTCTTTTAAGATTGCATTAAATCTTGCTTTTGAACCTATATTTTCAATTGTTTTATTAAGAGCTTCTTCTGTATCCTTTGGAGTTACAACGATGTGGCGTTTTTCAAGCTCTCCGTTTATAAGTTCTCTTATAATCAATTGGTTGATAACTTTGTCTTTTAACATTGTATACATAAAGCTTTTTTTATCTTTTTGTTTTGCATCTAATCCAAACATTTGTAATGCAGGACTGTTTGCTGTTTGTTTGAATAATTCATCATAGTCGCCTTGTGTAATTATTCTGTCATTTACTTTTACAATTGCTTCTTTGTTTTTAATGCCGCATCCTGTAATTATGAATGCAGATAAAAGAATAAGCGTAACTAATTTTAGTTTTTTCATGTTATATCTCCTTATTTGAATATTCATATTTTGTCTTATTAATATAATAGAACAAATCTGTTAATATGTTAAATGTTTCATCAAAATTAATATATTTATTGTTAAGTAATAAAATAGAAACACCATCCTTGCAAGTTTTTGGGGCTTGCGTAAACTTAACATTTTTACGGACATTTTCTTTTAATTTAGGATATATTATTCTCCATTCAGGTTGAGTGTAAGGAGTATATATTCTAATACCATCAGAAGTTTCTCTTATAAGTGAAATACCCGCTTCTGTTGCTCCAAGTCTGATTTTAATTAATTTAATTAAGTTATCAACAGATTCCGGAGATTTTGCAAATCTATCTTTCCATTCTTCGGTTATGTAATCAAGCTCTTGTTGATTTTTTACATCTGCAAGTCGCTTATATTCAATCATTTTTTGCTCTGTTGAACCAACCCATTCGTCAGGTATATATGCCGTAACATTTATATCAACTATTGCCGGAATTTTATTTTCAACTTTTTCGCCTTGAAGCTCTTTAATAGTTTCATCTAAAAGTTGACAATAGGTGTCAAATCCCACATTAATCATATGTCCATGCTGTTTTGTACCAAGCAAATTACCTACACCTCTAATTTCTACATCACGCATTGCTATTTGATAACCGCTTCCAAGAGTTGTAAATTCTTTTATTGCTTTTAATCGTTTTATTGCTTCTTCCGTTATTGATTTGTTTTTCTTGTAGAAACAATAGCAATAAGCTTGTTTTTCACATCTGCCGACACGACCTCTTAGTTGATAAAGCTGCGCAAGACCAAATTTGTCCGCATCGTGAATTATTATTGTATTTGCGTTAGGTATATCAAGTCCTGACTCAATAATTGTAGTTGACAACAATATATCATATTCGTAATTTGCGAAATTAAGCATAACTTGTTCAAGTTCGTGTTCGTTCATTTTCCCGTGTCCAACAACAATTCTTGCGTTTGGAACAATTCTTTGCAGTTGCAACTTAAATTCTTCAATTGTTTCAACTCTGTTATATAGGTAAAATACTTGACCTTCTCTGTCAAGTTCGTGAATTATTGCATTTTTAACTGCTGTTTCGTTAAATTCTCCGACAAATGTTTTAACGGGTAGTCTGTTTTTGGGCGGAGTGTTGATTAAAGACATATCTTTTATACCTGATAGTGACATGTAAAGTGTTCTTGGTATAGGTGTTGCAGACATTGAAATTATATCAATGTTTTCTTTTAGTTGTTTTAATTTTTCTTTGTGTCTTACTCCAAAGCGGTGTTCTTCATCAATTACCAATAACCCTAAGTCTTTAAATTGTATTCCGTCTTGAAGTAATCTGTGTGTTCCTATTACAACATCACATTCGCCAAGTGCCATTTGTTTAAGAGTTTCTTTTTGTTCTTTTTGACTTCTGAAACGGCATAACAACTGCACATTCATTGCAAAGGGTTTAAATCTTTCCGATATTGTCTGATAGTGCTGTAATGCTAAAATCGTTGTTGGAACTATTACTGCAACCTGCTTTCCTGATGTTATTGCTTTAAATATTGCGCGCATCGCAACTTCTGTTTTGCCAAATCCTACATCTCCGCATATTAGTCTGTCCATTGGACTTTCTGATTCCATATCGTGTTTTACTTCTTCAATTGCACGCATTTGATCAGGTGTTTCAACATATTCAAATGCTTCTTCCATTTCAATTTGCCAATTTGTATCTTTATCAAATTGAATACCTGTTTGCATTTTTCGTTTTGCATAAAGCCTGAGCAAATCTTGTGCAATGCTTTCAACAGCTTTTTTAACTTTTGTCTTTGTACTTTCCCAGTCATTGCCGCCCATACGAGATAGTTTCGGCTTGATTGAACCTGAACCTCTGTAACGACATAATAAATTTATTTGCTCTGCTGGTATATGAAGTTTGTCTTTATTTGCATATTCTATTGTCAGATAATCTTTTAATTGACCGTCAATTTCTTGTTGAGTCAAACCCTGATATATTCCTACCCCGTGTATTGTGTGAACCACATATTCGCCCGGCTGAATATCATTGATATTTTCAATATATTCTTGTTGTTCTTTATAGTATTTTTTCTTTTGTGCAGTAACTTCTTTTGAGCGTTTGTTAAAAAGTTCTCTGTCTGTTAATATCAAAAATTTACATTCGTCAGATATTGTACCGAAAGAGGTTATACCGTCCATATATTTGCAATGAAATATTTCTTTTTCTGCAAGGATTTCCTTTACACGTTCAGGATAATTTGTTGCGATTATAGTTTCATAGTCCCTTTTTTCTTTTATAAATTCTGATATAAGCTGTAAATTTGCATTGAAATTTTTAGCCGGCTGAGCATCAAATTCAAGTATTTCGCCCATATCTGAATCAATAAAATTATTCATACCTATTTTTTGGTAACTCGCAATTCGCTTTATAAAATCTTCAAAATGAATGTGGTTTTTATCTTTTAGTTCATAATTCAGAGCTAATTTTAAATTTTCTGCATATTGAGTTTCGTAATTTTCTTCAAGAAATTTATACTTTGAGTATATTTCACCCGTTTCCTCAAAAATTATCAAATAATCTTTGAAATAATCAAATATGTCAACTAAATTTTCATTAAAATATGATTGATAAACTTCAATTCCTTCAAAATAATTATCTTCTTGAACCAAATTTAATATTTCATCAGGCATTTTTACTTTTTCTGATGAAATAAATTTATATACTGGCAAAATTTCAATTTCTTTAATTTTCGATATTGATTTTTGAGTTTCGTTGTTAAAATATCTTATGTCGACAACATCATCGCCCCATAATTCAATTCTGACAGGATTTTTATTCAATGAGTATATATCAATAATATCTCCCCTGACGGAAAATTCTCCTACATCAGAAACCATTACCGAGCGTTTGTATCCAAATTCTACAAGTTTTTTTGCAAGTTTTATTGTGTCTATACTTTCGTTTATTTTAATTTTTATGTTATTTTGAATAAAAAATTTTTCATCAGGAAATTTTTCTAATAAAGTTTTTATTGGTGTAAACACTATATTTGGTTTATCTCTAAGAATTTTTATTTGTTCGGAATATTCATATTTATTAGAAAATACTGTCTCATAAGCTGATATTGATTGAAATGGTAAAAATGCGGTTTCTTTGCCGAATAATTTTTTGTAATCTGCTTGTAATTTTAATGAACTCTGTTCATTTGAAGTAATAAATAAAATTTTTTTATCTGAATATTCATTAATTTTATTCAATAAAATTAATCTAAAAACAGAAGTTAAACCGCTTACAGCAAAAGACTTGCCTTTTTTGACAAAATTTTTAAGTTTATCAAACTTTTTGCAATGAATATTTAGCATTATTCTTTTATATTTGGGCTTTGATAGTCAACGCCAATATCTTTTAGTGCATTAATAAAATGTTCGGCACAAGCTTTTTGAATATCAGGCGGAACAACACGTAACAATTCAATGGTTTTTGATATTACAGGGTCTTTGTCATACCAACGATTACCGTTAACAGGTTTTACCATTTCATAAAAACGTTCTATTGCATCTTTTGATACTTTTTCTTCAATTTTTTTTAAAAAAACTTCTGCTTGTGAGCGTAATTCATCTTGATAGTTTTTTAATAATTCAACAACTTCAAGCAAAAGCGGGTCGTGTTCATACCAACGCCTATATTCTGACTTCATTGTAACCTCCTTCAACGGAGTTTTCCGGAATATTTACACGCTCAATTTTTGCCCCAAGAGCCTGCAATTTGTTTTCAAAATTTTCATAACCTCTGTCAATGTGATAAAGGTTATTAATTTCGGACGTACCTTCCGCCATCAATGCTGCAACAACTAATGAGGCTCCGGCTCTTAAATCACTTGCAGAAACGGCTGCACTTGTGAGTTTTTTTACACCTTTTATAATTGCGTGGTTTCTGTCCTGATGAATATCAGCTCCCATTCTTCTTAGGTCAGGTACTTGCATAAATCTGTTTTCATAAAGGCTTTCCGTTATTATACCAACACCGTTTGCAGTTGACAAAAGCACCATTGCCATTGATTGTAAATCAGTCGGAAAACCTGGGTAAGGCTGAGTTACAAAGTTTACGGTATTTAATCTACCCTTTGCAGATACTTCAATCGCTGTTGGCTCAATTAATTTGATATTTGCACCCATTTTTAACAATTTATTGTTAAAGAATGTCAAATGAGCAGGGAAAATGTTTCTAATAATGGCTTTTCCTCTTGTCGCAACAACAGCTGTCATAAATGTTCCTGCTTCAATTCTGTCAGGAATGGTTGTGTATTCAATAGGGTGTAATTTATCCTGTGTTACACCATTAATAATAATATCAGATGTTCCTGCACCGGAAACTTCTGCTCCCATTGCATTCAAGAAATTAGCAAGGTCGATAATTTCAGGTTCTCTTGCCGCATTTTGAATTCTTGTTTCTCCGTCCGCTAAAATTGCTGCAAGCATAATATTTTCTGTTGCACCAACAGAAGGTATATCAAGATAAACTTCTGCGCCTGTTAATTTTGACGCTTTTGCATGCACATAACCGTTTTCTATTTTTATTTTGGCCCCAAGTGCTTCAAGGCCTTTTATATGAAAATCTACACGGCGTTCACCGATTGCACATCCACCGGGTAGAGCCACTATGGCTTCTTTGCATCTTGATACCAATGCGCCTAATATGATAAATGATGCTCTCATTTTACTTACAAGTTCATATTTTGCTGTAACACTTGTTATATCAGTGGCATCAATAGTAACGGTTTTATATTCTTTATCGTAATGTGTTTTTGTTCCCAAATCCTGAATAACGTTTAACATAATGTCAACGTCCGTTAAATCCGGTACATTATGAATTAAAGTTTCTCCTTTAGCAAGTATAGCAGCAGCCATTAACTTTAATACCGCATTTTTTGCTCCGCCAATTGAAACTTCTCCTTTTAGAGGAGTTCCTCCTGTTACTATGAATTTTTCATCAATATTTTTTTCCATGGTCATCACAATAATACTACTTTATTTAGGTTGTGTAAAGTTTTTTAAGAATTTAAACTTTAATCAAAGCTCCTATGTCCGCTAAATGCTTTAATTCCTATGTATTTGGCTGACATACCCAGTTCTTGTTCTATTCTTATAAGCTGGTTATATTTTGCCATTCTGTCGGAGCGTGAAGCTGAGCCGGTTTTTATTTGACCGCAATTTGCTGCAACAGCTAAATCTGCAATGAAAGTATCTTCTGTTTCACCGGAACGGTGTGATGATATAGCGGTATATCCTGCGGAATGTGCCATTGCTATTGCTTCAAGTGTTTCGGTTAATGTACCTATCTGGTTAACTTTTATTAAAATTGAATTGCCTATTTTTCTTAATATGCCTTCTTGTAAACGTTTTGTATTTGTTACAAACAGGTCATCTCCTACAAGTTGACATTTTGAACCTATTTTTTGTGTTAGTAATCGCCATCCTTCCCAGTCTTCTTCTGCCATGCCATCTTCTATTGAAATTATTGGGTATTTTTCTACCCAGTTTGCCAGAAAATCAACCATTTCTTCACGGTTTAAAATTTTGCCTTCACCTGCAAGAGTATATTTGCCGTCTTCATAAAATTCACTGGATGCTAAATCTACGCATATTTTTACGTCATCAGTATTGTATCCGGCGCTTTCTATTGCTTTGATAATCATTTCTAAGGCTTCTTCATTTGAAGATAAATTTGGCGCAAAGCCGCCTTCATCACCAACTGATGTTACATAGTCTCTGTCTTGAAGTATATGTTTTAAAGCATAAAAAATTTCCGAACCCATTCTTACAGCTTCTTGAAAACAATCTGCGCCTACCGGTGCAATCATAAATTCTTGGCAGTCTATGTTGTTATCGGCATGAACCCCGCCGTTTATTATGTTCATCAATGGAACAGGCAATGTAATTGCGGAAATTCCGCCCAAATATCTGTATAACGGCATTTTGAATGCCAATGAGGCCGCTTTTGCAACTGCTAATGACACGCCTAATATTGCATTTGCTCCTAAGCGTGATTTATTGTCCGTACCGTCAAGCTCAAGCATTAGTCTATCGATATTAAACTGATTAGAAGCATCTTCGCCTATTAATTCAGGTGCAATGATATTATTCACATTATTAACTGCTTTTGTTACACCTTTTCCACCGAAACGACTACGGTCATTGTCCCGAAGTTCCAAGGCTTCATATATTCCTGTTGATGCACCTGATGGAACAGCAGCTCTGCCAACTACTCCTGATGCTAATTTTACATCAACTTCAACCGTAGGGTTTCCTCTGGAATCAAGTATTTGTCTTGCTACAATATCTTCAATTACAGTTGGCATTTTCTTCTCCTTATTTACAAAATAATTATTTCACAAAGTTTACACTATTTCAATAGTTGCATTGTTTATGTTATATTTATTAAAAAAAAGGAGTTGGGCATGGGTATAAAGTCAATTATTCTTGCTGCCGGTAAAGGTACAAGAATGAAGTCGGAACAATCAAAAGTTCTGCATAAAATTTTTGATAAGACATTATTAGGTTATGTTTTGGATGCTGTTAATGATACACACATGGTTGAACAATCTTATGTTATCGTTGGACATCAGGCTGAGGCTGTTACTCAATTTGTTAATGATAATTATGCAAATAACAGCAAAACTATATTGCAAACACCTCAATTAGGTACCGGTCACGCTGTTAGTATGGCTTGTTCAGAATTGGAAAACTTTGACGGAGAAGTTATTATTCTTTGCGGTGATACTCCACTTTTAACGTCTGATACTATTTCTAATTTTATCGAATATCATAAAGAAAATAAAGCAGACATTACTGTAATGAGTGCAATATTTGAAAATCCTTTTAATTACGGAAGAATTGTCAGAAATATTGATAAAACACTCAAAAAAATTGTTGAAGAAAAAGATGCAACTTTTGAAGAAAAGCAAATACAAGAAATTAATGCCGGCGTTTATTGCGTTAATTGGAATAAAGTAAAAAAAGCATTTAATGAACTGAAGAGTAATAATGCGCAAGGTGAATATTATCTTACAGACATTATTTCCTGGGGTGTGAAAAAGGATTTAAATGTTCTAGCTTATACTTTAAAAGATAATACCGAAATTTTAGGTATAAATTCAAAAATTCAACTAGCCGAAGCTGCAAAGATTTTAAATAAAAGAAATTTAACAGAATTGATGAAGAACGGTGTTACAATTGTTGATCCTGATACTACTTGGATTAGTGCAGATACAGAAATAGGTGTCGATACAATTATTTATCCGTCAGTTTATATCAATGGTAAAAATAAGATTGGAGCTAACTGCTCAATTGGTCCTATGGCGCATATCAGAGGAAATGTTGAAGTAGGTAATAATGTAAGAATAGGGAATTTCGTAGAAATTAAAAATTCAATAATTAAAGACAATACCAATGTTTCACATCTTAGTTATGTCGGAGACAGTGAAATTGGTTCGCATGTAAATATCGGTGCAGGTACTATTACTGCAAATTATAATCCTGTTACAAAGGTAAAAAACAGAACGATTATAGGTGATTATGCTAATACAGGTTCAAATTCTGTTCTAGTTGCTCCAATAGAGCTGGAAGAAGGTGCTTTTGTTGCTGCTGGTGCAGTTGCAACAAAAAATGTTAAAGCTTGGGCATTAGCTTTAAGCAGAGCTCCTATGAAAATCTTTGAAAATTGGGTTAAACAATCAAAGTGAGGATGTTAAGATGGCTATAAAACCTTGGAATGAATACTTTTTAGATTTAGCAAAAACTTGTGCGAGCCGTTCTAATTGTTTGCGTGCACAGGTCGGTGCTGTTATTGTAGGTGAAGATAAAAAAATTAAAGCAACGGGATATAACGGCACTCCGTCAAAAGTTGAATCTTGTGCTGAACGCGGAGAATGCTACAGAATAAAAAATAACATAGAATCTGGTACAAGGTACGAAACTTGTCGTTCTATTCATGCTGAACAAAATGCAATTATTCAAGCAGGTCAAGATAGATGCCAAAATGCAACTATGTATATTTGGGGGCATCAAATGATTTGTATTCTTTGCAAAAGATTTATTGTTCAATCTGGAATAAAAGATGTTTATTTGCAAAAAGATGAAAATTCAGAAGTTAAACATGTTTATGTTGATGAAATAAGACGTGAATTAGAGCAATAAAAAAGCGGTTTAAAAACCGCTTTTTTATTTATTCTTAAATTTTTCTTCAACAATTTTTTTGTTCATTTGGTCTAACTTATCAAGCATTTTATAATTGAATTTAGCTTTTTCCGAATCAAGAGCAAGCTGATTATCCATCTGATGTACTCTTGCCATATCAGCATTTGGACCAAGACTGTTCATCATTGCCATTTGTGCATTGGCAATGTTCATTACTCTGTATGCTGCATCCATTTTGCCTATTCCGTATATGCCGTAGACCATATTTTATCCTATCTTATTTTAATCAAAATAACTGAAATCTCGTTTTATCTTATCTTTTTTTAGTTTATCGTCCTGCTCGTCCATTTTTTCCATAATCTGATATGTTAGCTGATCTTTAAGCATGTTGATTGAATTTTGTTTATCAGCTTTTGCTAATGCTTGCATATCTGAATCAGGTCCGATGCTATTTATAGATGATATCTGTGAATGAGCTGTATTCATCATTCTGAATGCTGCATCCGATTGTCCCATACCATAGACCATAGGCACCTCCTTTACAACGACGAGTATATTACTCTTACATTATTTACTATTTTTCAAACTTTTTCAAGTGTTTTGTTAAGCTTTTTTTACATTTTCTGCTTCTGCGGCTTCAATTTTTGCATTCAATTCTTTTACAAAATCAGCAACTGTTTGTTCTGTTGTTCTTCCGTTTTTAGGAATTTGGAATGCTGCTGCGTTTTTATGTCCGCCGCCGCCGTATGATCTTGCAACTTCTGAAACATCGAAACTTCTGCTTCTGATTGATAATGCTGCTGAACCGCCGAATTCAGAAACTTTGAAGCCAACTTCTACACCTTCCAATTCAGGTAATCTTCCGCAAACACCTTTAACTGCATCTTTGCCTTCTTGTGCATAACCTGCATCTTTACAAGCTTTTTTAGCTTTTTTAATATCTTCATCTTCTATGAAGTATGCGATTTTACCGTTTGGTGAATATTGAATTTTGTCAAGAGCAACTTTTTCTGCTTCTAAAACAACTTTTGGAGTGTTGCCCATTGCGTTTAAGTTTACTTCACGATTATTTACGCCTGCTTTCATTAATAATGCTGCATCTTCAAATGTCATTGGAGTATTTGCATATTTAAAGCAACCTGTATCTGTTAACATACCTGTAAACATTGCATCTTTTGCTTCTTTTCTTAATTCTTCAGGTTTTAAGCCTAATGGTTCAACAAATTGCATTGCAATTTCTGCTGCTGCAGGAAGTGAATCATCAATTAAATTTTCAGTTTTTGCATATTTATTATTTACTGTTCTGCCCCATTTTTCATTGTATTCTTCTTTGTATGGGTGGTGGTCAATTTTTAAACTGTAAGTTGCTTTACTCATAACACCTTTTCTGTAATCAGGAGCCATTAATTTAGTTTCTGCACAGTCGCAAGCAATAGCTAAATCATATTTACCGTATTTTTCTGCAACTTTATCAGCATCTTCAGGTTTACCAGGTTTATGTACAATTACGTTTACATCAGGATTTGTGTTTAAGTAGTCATATTGAGAAGGGAATTTGTCACCAAATACAAATACATCTACTTTTTTACCTGTTGCTTGGTTAATCAAGTTTGCCATTGCAAATGTAGTACCAAAACTGTCACCATCAGGAGATGTATGACCGGATACGGCAATCTTTTGTACCTTAGGGTCTTTCATTATTTTAACCATTTTTTCAATTTTTTCTTTATTATGAGCCTCTGGGGACCATCCTGTGAACGATACAGCCATTGATTTTTGCGGTTGTTTTACCATACTCATGCCTAATGCACCCATTTTATCAAGTGCATTATAGCTGTATGCGGGTTTTATATCAGCTTGTGCGTTTTTAACTACATTTGTTTTTTTAGCTGTATAAGCTGTTGTTCTTACCGCATCAATTGCATTAACGTTCATTTTTAACTCCTATTACACTACTACCTTGATAATGATATAAGCATCCTCAAAAAAAAAATTGCCAGCATGGCAGGCAATTTTTTTTAAATTGTTACATAAATTAATAGTGTAAATATAACAATATTATTGGTTTTGTTCAATTTATTTTAATAAACTATTGTATAAATCCATATATTTTTGTGCACTTGCTTTCCAGCTAAAATCAGAATTCATCGCATTCTTTTGCATTTTTTCAAATACTTTTCTATTGTTAAAATATACGTTGTATGCGTAGTATAATGCTTCTTTCATATCCCAGCCGTTGTATCGCCAGAATTTAAATCCGTTTGCTTCATCAAGAGGTTCACCTTTTACGGTGTCATCAAGACCACCGGTTGCTCTTACTACCGGTAATGAACCATATCTCATAGCAATTAGTTGACTTAATCCGCAAGGCTCAAATTTTGAAGGCATTAAAAATAAATCAGAACCTGCGTACATTAAATTTGCCAACTTAGCGTTATATCCTATTTCTGCACGTATATTTGATGAATTATTTGATAACCAGATTAATAAGTTTTGGTATTCATCTGCTCCTGAACCTAGGAATACGAAATCAGCAGGCATATGCATTAATTCCCCTTCTTCTGCTCGGATTAAATCAATACCTTTTTGGTCAACAAGTCTTGATACCATTGCAACAAGAGGTTTTCCCGGATTGTATTCTAATCCGAAATGCTCGCAAACTTTCTTTTTATTTTCTTGTTTATGTTTTATTGAACGTGCATCATAATTTTTTTCTAAGGCTTTGTCGTGTTTTGGATCAAAAGTTGTGTAATCAATTCCGTTAAGTATGCCGTGAATTTTTCCTTGATTCATTCTTAGTGTATAATCCATACCTTCACCGAATTCAGGAGTTAATATTTCTTGTGCATATTTAGGTGAAACTACTAAAATTGCATCAGAATAATTGATAGCACCTTTTACCCAATTAACTCTGCCGTAGTGTTCCAGTCCCCATTCATTATATACAATATCTTTTCGCATATTCGCAAAATCAAGTATGTCGTCATACCAAACACCTTGATATGCTAAGTTATGAATTTGGAATACATTTTTAGCTTTATTCCAAAATTCATCATATTTGTAATTAGCTTTTATAAACATTGGTATCATTGCGGTGTGCCAATCGTGTGTGTGAACGATATCAGCTTTAAAGTTTAATGCTTTTGCGTATTCAAGTACGGCAAGTGAAAATGCGGTGTATCTTTCGTGTTCGTACCTGGTGTCTAAATATTTTGGATATACATCTTTAAAACATCCAAAATACCAATCATTTTGAATGAAAAATACATTTATTTTCGTACCAGGTAACTTGCATGTGTATAATTTAAATTTATGTCCCTGATGACCAAATGTTATCCACATTTCAGAATTTGGATATTCCTTTATTTCATATTTATCTTTATCAATACATCCATGTAGAGGCGTAAATATTGCAAGTTCTACCTTTTTTTCTAATTCTTTTGGTACACTTCCTACAACATCTGCAAGACCACCTGCTTTTGAAAATGGAGCAACTTCTGCTGCTGCAAATAATACTTTCATTTTGTCTCCTTATTTTTTATATATTAATCCCGTATGTTTTTGCTATTTGTATAGCTTGATTTAGACATATTTCAGCTTGATTATTTTCTTTCTTTATTTTTAAAATCTTTGCGTATATTGACTTAAATATCATTAAAATATACGGATTTGAATTGGAATTTTGTTCAAGTTCAATAATTGTATTAGCAACAAGTCCGTATGCAGTATCTATATTGTTGTTCATTGTGTATAAATCTGCCATGCAATATACAGAAACGTAGTACAAGTTCTTCATGCCTGATTTTTGTGAGGTTTCCATTACGCTGTTTAATATTGTTGAAGCCTTATTGTACTTACCTAATTTTGTATATGTCTTTCCTATCATTAAGTCGCAAAATAGTTCTATTTGTGACATGTTGTATTCTTTTGCGTTTAATTTTGCACGATAAATTTCTTCTGCAAATGTTTCTTCGTCTTTATTTTTTAGTTTCGAAAATGCCGAGATAATATTGTATAAAGGTGCAGAGAATTTATTTGAAAACTCTTCTTCTGTTACATCGTTTACTGTTGTTTGTTTCCCGTGAATTAATTTATCAAGTTCTAAAAATAATCTGTATCCGGATGGTAACGGACGGATTACATTTTCGGCTATTTCACAGAATTGACTTATATCCGATTTTAATTGAAGTATTTTAGACAATATGACATAGCCTGATGCATCTGTAATCAAATCAGAGAAATTTTTGAGAGATAAAGTTTTTGGTTTTATGTCTTCTAGATTTACGCCTATGAGATTTTTGAATATTATTTCACCCAAATTTGTACATTCTTCCAATTCTCCCAAATTAAACAAAATTTCTATTTTTTGTAGTGAAATTATCAGTGAATGGACATTAAATGTAGGGGATTTAGGATTTGCTGATGTATCTTCGGTACTGGCAAGAATTTTTTGCGCCATAAGTAAAGCTTGCCTATAATTGCTTGATATTAAGCATCCTTGAAGAATTTTGTTAAATAAGCTTAACGCTCTTTTATCATTTGGCTTTGCTTGATAATTTTCCAAAATGTTATTTGTTATATCTGCTATTTTTGTTGGTGTATATTTGTATAGAAGATTTGCAATATTTTCATATATCTCTGTTTGATATTCATCAAAAGATTTTGCTGATGATTCATTAATTTCAGATTTAAGCAGTCTTAAAAATCTTTTGCTGCAAGAAAAATATGCACTAAAATCACCTAATGAACGATTTATATTAGATAGATTTTCCCACTGAACGAATTCATTTTTGCTGCTATTTACAATTGAGTATAATTTTGCAAGTACAGGATGAACATCATTTTCTTTGAAGAAATACAATATCAAATAATTTGCTATTGCGTTTATTTCTTCCGTTGTCATTATTTTTAATGCATTGTCAATGTATAATTCGTAATTTTGTATTTGAATAACACCGTTTGCGTTATATATAAAGCCTTTACTGTCAAGATATTTTAAATAGTCGTCAACATTGGGATTATTAAAATATTTTATAGTCATTATATCTATTTGTGGTCCAACCAACATCATACTCACAAATAATCTGAATATGTTTTCATCCAATTGTTTAATATAGTTAAGTCTTCTTTGAATTAATTCGTCTAACGTTGTAGGAAAGAGCGCTGTTTCTGTTTTAGCTTGAACTAATGAGCCCTCTTCTATTGTAAAAATACCAAGATCCATAAGGTGTATTAGTGCTTGCATAAAGTACATTTGAGAACCTTTTGTATTTTTAGAAATCTTTTGCATATAGAAAGTATTCAGAACGTTTTTGCATAGACCGGAATTGACTTCAATTAATGTTTTAATTGGAGTCGGTTTTAGAGTTATTTCTGTATATTCTCTCTTTGAAAGTAAGAAGTGAGCTTCTTTATGTAAGCAATAGTCTTTGTTTGCAAAAATAAGGTAACTTATATCATATTTTTCAAGATTTCTTATCAGCATTTTTAAAAGTTCAAAAGAGCTGTCATCAATTTTTTCAATATTTTCAATTACTAGCAGATATTTTTGTTTGGATTGTAATAACTGAGTAAATGTTTCAAACAATGCTTTTCGTACTTCTTCCGGATGCTCTGTTTCTATCGGGCTCAAATTAATCATTTTTTGAAGATAACCATTTGTATCAAATTTTGCCAATGTTTGAAAATTATTTGTATTCTTATGTTTTCCTGTTGTACTGAAGCCGTATAGTCCGGAAATTAAATCGTTGAAAAATCCGTATGGTTTATATTTTTGTTCTGTTGTACATGTGATTTTGCTAATGTTATCAAAAATTTTATTTTGCTTAATTTTTTCAATTACTTCATAAGTTCTTGGAAAATATTCTCGTTTTCCTTTAATAACGGTAATACTTTTTTGATGAGAGAGTAACATTTGTGCTACGCTGCTGGCTAGTCCCTGCGTAATTTCTTTTTTAAAGCTACAATGAATTTCATCAAAATTTATGCCTTCTATATCATAGATTGAATCTTCCGTTTCTAATGTTTCTTTGTCATCTTCAATTATGCTTGGTATTATTATTTGAGTATCATCTTGATTTTCTTCTTCTACTTCTTCTGTAACAATATAGTTTGTTAAATCTAATTCCCAGAATAGTAAATCTTTGTTTTTGGCTCTTGTCATGCCAATTGATTCTAATGGATAATTTTTACCAATGACTTCATATACACTACCATCTACAAGCAATTGAAGATTTTTTAGCAATTTACTTTGGCTAATACCTTTATACATTAAATTTATGTTTATACCTGACTTATAGTCATCATTAAAAGAATATACGTCACGTTTTATAATTGCAATATTACATTTTAATTGAGCATCTTTTGCTTTTGTAAGTTTTGCGTTCATTTGCGTAATTAAATTCAACAATTCAATTGATGTTCTTACTGCATTGTTAGCAGAAGATGAATAAGTATAATCTTTATTAAATCTTATTACATAGGTATTTCCAAAAACCCCTCTTTTTAATCCCTTTGATTTTGAAAAATCATATATTAACGAATTAATTCTTTGTTTAAATTTTTCATATAAGTGTCTTGCTCCAAAAACTGTTTTCATTTCTTCCATGTTTGGAAAGTCTATTGTAGCGCAGGCAAATTCTTCAATATTAGATTCGTTTAGTATAGCGCTTACATTCGTATCAAAACCGCATTTAGAGCATTTACCCTGTATTGTCGGATTAATTTTTCCGCATTGATGACATTTGCTGATTATAATATAACCGCATTCTTGGCATGTATTGGTTGTGTTTATTGAACCGCAAATCGGACACTTTAGTTTTAAAACTTTTTTACAGTTTGGGCACGAAAGCGCATCATCAGCTATATTTATACCACATTTTGGACATCTCATAATTTTAATTTTACAACATATTTGTAAAAAATCAATTTTTTTTATATAATTAAAATGTTAGGATTTTTGAAAGGATAGATTATGAATATTGTTAAACTTATTACTGATCCTGCTATATTGATTATTGTAATAACTTTTATTTCTCTTGCGTACTATACATATGTACAATATACCAATGTTAATAAAAATTTGATTTGGTTCAAATCTTTTTTGGCTAAATATAAAAAATCGGATTTATCATTTAGATTCGGAGAGTTTGATGCCGCAATATCAAAGGTAAAGTATGTTGTAAGTTCTTGGCTTGAGTTTAAAAATACTCTTGTATTTTCAGAAAGTATTGCATTAAAAAATCAAGACGGTAATTCTGCATATCAGAATGTTTCTAAATCCGTTACAAATATTCAAACTACTGTTGATCCTATTTATTTCTTTAATGAAGAATCTTTGGTTACTTCAAAATATAACAGTAAATTAATTGCATCTGCCGCAACATTGTTAACCGGTATGGGACCGTTGTTCACATTCTTGAATATCGCAATTGCATTTACAAAAGTCGATTTTTCTACGCAAGACCAAACATTAGCTTCTGTTTCAACTTTAATGTCAGGTATGCAAATTGCAGCTATGTGTTCTGTATTGGCTGTATCATTCTCTTTAATTTATATCTTGTGTGAAAAACTTTCTTTCAATATTTTGTGTAAAAAACCTTTAAACGAAGTTCAGGAGTTATTGTATTCTTTATTTGATAACATATCATCTGAAAAATTCCTTATTGAGTTATTAAAAGAAACAAAAGTTCAAAACAGCAATTTAACAGGTTTAATGAAAACTTTGCCTGAACAATTTAGGGTTGCGCTTGAAAACAGTATATCAAAAGCGATTACACCTTATTTGGAAAACTTATTATTTGGATTAAATAATGTCAATGATTCTGTTAAGCAAATTAACATAATCCAACATAATAATAACGACGGTAATAATGATAATGATTTGGTAGATAAACTGTTTTAAGGTATTGTGATGATAAGAGGAAGAGTAATTACACAGCGCTCAGAAGGTGAGGAAAACGTATTTTGGACTACTATGTCGGATTTATTGTTAGGTTTGGCAATAATCTTTATTGTGCTGTTTGTTTTGGCCATGACAGGTTTTTCTCAAATGAAAGCCGAAGAACAAAATCTTAAAAATGAAGTTGCAAAAGAATTACAAGAGAATTTAAAGAAACAAAATATTAATGCACAAATTGATGAACTAACAGGGGACGTAAAACTTTCTGATTTGCAATTGTTTGAACTTGGCAGTTACGAGCTTTCCAACGCAGGTCGTCAGTTTCTTGATAAATTTGTTCCAATATATATAAATGCCGTATTTGATAATCCAAAAATAGCGGACAGGCTTGAAGGTATTGTTATTCAAGGACATACCGATTCACAATCATTTGCAGGTGTTAGCTCAAAAGATGAACAATTTATCAGAAATATGGAATTATCAACTCAACGTGCCAATGAAGTTGCAAAATATATATTCTTTACACCATATAATAAAAATTACAGCTCAAAATTGTACAAATTGCTTATGGTTGAGGGTAAAAGCTATTCTCAGCCGGTTTTAGTTAACGGTAAAGAGGACTATGCAAAGAGCCGTCGTGTTGAACTAAAACTGGTTGTTAAAAGCACTAATATTGATGAATTTTTGCAAATAGTAAAAAAAGAAGCTCAGAAAAAATAGTAATAAATGTTACAATATAGCAATATGCCAAAAAACATGTTATAATCCTAAAATGAATTTCTTAAACGAAAAAGACATTATTGAAACTATTAATATGATTAAGTTGCATCACTTGGATATTCGTACTGTTACGATGTCTTTGAGTTTACGCGATTGTATTTCGGATTGTGCAGAAAAAGTTTATGAAAATGTTTATAATAAGATAATTAAGTATGCAAAGAATTTGTGCCCGTATGCTAATGATTTGGAAGATGAATTTTCTATTCCTATTATCAATAAGCGTATTGCAATTACACCGGCATCTATTCTTGGTGAATCTTGTAAAAATTTCGATTATGTTAAGCTTGCTCAGATATTGGATAAAGCGGCAAAAGATGTTAATGTTAATTTCATCGGCGGTTTTTCCGCATTAGTTGAAAAAGGCTGTACTAATGGGGACATAGCTCTTATAGATAGCATACCCGAGGCTCTTTCCGTAACAGATAATATATGTTCTTCTGTTAATGTTGCGAGTTCAAAATCCGGAATTAACATGGACATGGTATTGAAGATGGCAGAAGTTATTAAAAAATCTGCCAAATTGACTGCTGATAAAGATGGTTTAGGGGCTGCAAAACTTGTATGTTTCTGTAATGCCCCAGGTGATAATCCGTTTATGGCTGGTGCTTTTTCAGGTTATGGAGAACCTGAATGTGCTCTTAATGTCGGAGTATCAGGTCCCGGTGTAGTTATGGCAGCAGTTGAACAGTTATCGGAAACCTCAGATTTGAGTGAAGTCGCAAATACAATTAAAAAGATAGCGTTTAAAATTACGACAACCGGTGAATTAATCGGCAGGAAACTTGCAGATAGATTGGGTATACCTTTTGGTGTTATTGATTTATCGTTAGCTCCTACACCTGCTGAGGGGGACAGTGTTGCGGGTATATTTAAAGCTATGGGGCTTGAACATGCTGGCGCTCATGGCACTACTGCCGCTCTTGCAATGCTTAATGATGCGGTCAAAAAAGGTGGTATAATGGCAAGTTCGCATGTTGGTGGGCTAAGTGGTGCATTTATTCCTGTGTCAGAGGATGCAGGTATGATTGAAGCTGCTGCAAATGGTTGTTTGACTTTTGATAAATTGGAAGCTATGACATCTGTGTGTTCTGTAGGTTTGGATATGATTGCAATTCCCGGTGATACTGAAAATTCTGTTATAGCAGGCATAATTGCTGATGAAATGGCAATTGGTATGATAAATAAAAAAACTACTGCCGTAAGAATTATTCCGGTACCAAATAAAAACGTTGGTGATACAGCTATTTACGGTGGTTTACTTGGCGAAGCGCCAATAATGGATGTTGGAAGTTTATCTTCTGAAAAATTTGTAACTCGAGGCGGTAGGATTCCGGCTCCAATTCATTCGTTAAATAATTAATGAAAGGAAAATATGGCATATAGCGCAAACAGATATGAAAATATGTTGAGAGAATTCATTATTGAACAACAAAGTGACTCTTATAACAGAGGAAATATCAATTATCAAAGATATAATAATCTTAAAATTTATATGATGCCTTCAAAAAATAAAAATCCGCATATTTGGATAAGAATAGGTATCTCTGAGGCTTGTTTTTTAATAGAAGACGGAAGCACTATTGTAGGGTCAATTGGCAGAGACCAAAAATTTATACCTAAATGGTTAAATAAGTCCGGAATCAGAGAAGAATTAATGGAAACTTGGGTTCAAGCTAATAAAGTTACATCTGAGGAAGAAGATAAAGCTCAATAAGCTA
>JAFWGJ010000021.1 GCA_017512405.1 bacterium
ACTTTGAACAAATTTATAAATAGTTTCATCAATGTTTCCTTTTTTAAATTGCTCTATTTGGTCATCATCATAAACAAGTTTATTCAAAGGCTTTCTGAATTCGTGTAAAGCTTCCATCGGTGGTGCTTTTGGTGTATCCGGACCTTCATATATAAATGCAACAGTCGATGCAAAAGGTCTGTATACCAAGTCTTCACCATTTAACCTTCTTGATTGAAAATAATTCACCGAATCATAAAGAGCATTATATTTGGTTTGGAAATAAGCTTTATCGTTAAATAAAAAGTAAATACTAAATGACGAGAAAAATAAAAGAAATGCTGCAATGTGCCATTTCTTTAATTTTGAAAATCCTACAGCGGCAAGTATCATTATAAATGGTGCAATAAATATAGTATATCTTGGAACAATAACTACAATTTTCATCATTGCAGAAATTAAAATAATTCCGTACGAAATAATAACAGTTAAAAATACCATATATAATTTCGGATTTTTTTCTTTAAATGCTTTTATAAGAGCGTTGATAAAATATATTATAGGAATTATTACCGCAACAAAGAAAATAAAACTTATATAAATTGGCGCATAATTTACCCAGAAAAGCATACCGACTTTTGTCGCAAAGTAATTTTGCAAATTACCCAAAAAATGCATAAATTCAAATGGCGGAATATGAAACATCATAAAGGTGCTTCTTTTAGCAGCATAATAAATTGCAATTACTGCATAAGGAATTAATAAAATAATCTGATAAACCTGATAAACAAAATATTTACCGATTTTTTCGGCATTATCTTTTTGAGTTACAAAAAGATAAATGAAATATGAAATTAACTGACCAACATAAAATACAATTCCACCGATTAAAAGGTACGGAATAAGAGTATTTGCCGCGAGTAATTTCATTAATGATTTTTTATCACCTTTTTCGTCAAAATCAAGCAGGTAATTCATTGATAAAACTGCAAAAAATACAACAGCAGCATACATTCTTATTTCAATTGAATAGTAAACCATTAAAGGACTTACTGTAACAAGTAAAGCAGCTATTATACCAACATTTTTATCATATAATTTTTTACCGACAATATATGTTAAAGGTATTGTTGCAATACCAAAAATTGCTGACGACAAACGTATAATAACTTCATTAGTGCCAAAAATTTTAAGCCAAAAATGAAGAAAATAAAAATAAAACGGTGTATGTTGGAAATCTTTTGTAAAAAGAAATTCATTTATACCAAAAGGGAAATTTTTGATTGCTATTAAAATCGAATGTCCTTCATCATACCACATAGGAACATTAGAAACCGCAACACGTAATTCTATTCCTAAAAGTACCAATAATAAAATAAAAATCTGTAAATAATATTTTCTGATACGTTCCATAATATTCAGATTATATGATTAAAAACAGTATTTCGCAATAAATAATTAAATAAATGTGAATTTTTTAAATATTTTTAAAAAATGTATTAAAATGATAATATGATAAACTTCGATAAACTAACAAATTACTCAAAAGAAATTCTTTCATCAGCAAGTGCCTTGATGAATTCTAAGCACAATACTCAGATTGAACCTGAGCATATAATGCTTGCAATGATTCAGGATAACGGTATTTCAAGGGATTATTTAACAGAACTGAAACTTTTAAATCAGAACTTTATAAATACCATAACAAAAGCTGTAAATGATTTTCCGACAATAAGCGGTGTTCAAAATACTCAGCAGCTGTTTTTATCAAATAATACATCAGCTTTACTTGAAATAGCAGATACAACTTCACAGGAATTAAAAGACGAATATATTTCAATAGAAAGCATTCTGCTTGCTATGACAAAGCTTGAAAACAGCAATATTAAAAAACTCCTTGCAGACGCCAATGTAAATACAAACAAAGTGCTTAATGCAATGAAGAAAGTACGAGGTAACAAAAAAGTGGATAATAAAAACGCAGAAGAAAATATGAAAGCTCTTGAAAAATATTCAACAGATTTAACCGAAAGAGCAAGAAAAGGCAAATTAGATCCTGTAATCGGTCGTGATGAAGAAATTCGCCGTATAATACAAGTTTTAAACCGCCGTACCAAAAATAATCCTGTTTTAATCGGCGAACCGGGTGTCGGTAAAACAGCTATTATAGAAGGTTTGGCACAACGTATGGTTCGCGGCGATGTTCCGGAAAGCCTTAAAAACGATAAACTAATTTCACTTGATTTGGGTGCATTAGTTGCAGGTGCAAAATTCAGAGGCGAATTTGAAGAACGTTTAAAAGCTGTTTTGAAAGAAGTTGAAGATTCAGACGGTCATATTGTAATGTTCATTGATGAATTACACACAGTTGTTGGTGCAGGTGCAACAGAAGGTTCAATGGATGCCGGAAATTTGCTGAAACCAATGCTTGCAAGAGGTGTTCTGAGAACAATCGGTGCAACAACAATAAACGAATATAGAAAATATATTGAAAAAGACCCTGCACTGGAAAGACGTTTTCAACCTGTAATGGTAAATGAGCCGACAGTTGAAGATACAATTAGTATTTTGCGTGGTTTGAAAGAAAAATATGAAGTTCACCATGGTGTAAGAATTTTAGACAGCGCTTTAATTCAAGCTGCAAAATTATCTGACAGATATATTACAGACAGATTTCTTCCTGATAAAGCTATAGACCTTATTGATGAAGCAGCATCATCTTTGCGTATAGAAATCGATTCTATGCCGGAAGAAATTGATATGATGTCGCGTCAAAAAGTTCAACTTGAAATAGAGCGTGAAGCATTGAAAAAAGAGGATTTAACTCCTGATTGCGAAAGAAAAATTCTTGAAATAACAAATGAAATCAATGACCTTGAGTCAAAAATCAATGTTATGAAAGACCAATGGAATAAAGAAAAAGACTTAATTCAGGGTGAAGCCTCAATAAAAGAAGAAATTGAACAGGTTAAACTTGAAATCGAAAAAGCTGAAAGAAATACAGATTTACAAAAAGCTGCCGAATTAAAATACGGTAAATTAATGGAATTGCAGAAAAAACTTGAAGAGATTCAAGGTTCTGACAAAAAAGATAATCAACTACTTAAAGAGCAAATTGATGGTGATGACATTGCCGAAGTTGTAAGTAAATGGACAGGCGTTCCTGTTAGCAAATTAATGGAAAGCGAAATGAAAAAATTAATTTCCATGGAAGATGTCTTACATCAGCGATTAATCGGTCAGGATGAGGCTGTTGTAACAGTTTCAGATGCAATTCGCCGTGCCCGTTCAGGTTTGAAAGACCCTAAACGTCCGATAGGTACATTTATTTTCTTAGGCCCGACAGGTGTTGGTAAAACAGAACTTGCAAAATCATTGGCAGATTTTATGTTTAATGATGAAGATGCCCTAATTCGTATAGATATGTCAGAATATATGGAAAAACACAATGTTGCAAGACTTGTTGGTGCTCCTCCGGGATATGTCGGATATGATGAAGGCGGACAATTAACAGAGGCTGTAAGAAGAAAACCTTATTCTGTTGTACTTTTTGATGAAATTGAAAAAGCACATCCTGATGTGTTCAATTTAATGCTTCAAATTTTTGACGACGGTCGATTGACTGATTCAAAAGGCAGAACTGTCGATTTCAAAAATACTTTGATAATTATGACAAGTAATATCGGAAGTGATGTTATTCTTGAAGATTCTTTGAAAGGTAATTTTGAAGATACAAAAGAAAAAGTTATGGAAATTATGAAAGAACGTTTCAAACCTGAATTTTTAAACAGGGTTGATGAAACTATATTCTTTAAAGGTTTGACTTTATGTGATTTGAAACAAATTGTAGATATTCAAATGGAATCATTGAGAAAACGTTTGAAAGAGCAGGAAATTAATCTTGAAATATCATCTGATGCCAAAGAATTACTTGC
>JAFWGJ010000155.1 GCA_017512405.1 bacterium
GAAACAAATATAATTAATATAGAAGAATTTATAAAACCTTATATAAATGAAATTAATTATATATGGTTGTTATATCTAGGTGAATTTGATTTAAGTAATATTCCTATGACAAAAAAGGAAAATCAAATATTAGCAGATTACTATGCTATGAAAAATTTAGATGGTTTTAACATATATAAAAATTTTCAAAATTCAAATATTGAATCAATACTTTTATATGGAATTAATGTAAATAACAATATTGCAAAAAAATATTTAGATAATTTGCGTAATATAAAATTAAATATATGTGCAAAAGATTTAATTGATATGGGATTTGCTCCGTCAAAAATTATTTCTGAAATTTTGGACAATATCTTAAAAATTAAATATAATAAACCTTGTATGACATACGAGGACGAAATTGAAATAGCAAAAACTTATAAAAAATAAGCAAAAAAAAAGGTTGCCGGAACAGCAAACCTTGAAAAACATAGGGAAGGAAATAAGGAAATTTATAAAAATTATTATGCAGCAGTGATGAATAAGTATTCAGAAGCTTCTTTTTTTGCTTCTTTTTTTGCATAATTCATAACATCACCGTTGTAGAAAGGATTTGAACCTTGTTTATCTTTTTTTACAGATTCAAATGAAATAACATCAGCTGATTTAACAGTTGTTTCAGCAGCTTTTGTTTTTAAAAACTTAATAGCTGTTTCCAAGTTGTTATTTAAAGTAACTTGTAAACCAGCGCCTGACATTGCAACTTGTTTTGCTGTCAAAGCATCAATTTGACCATTATATAAATCAACATCAACAGAATTTTCAGAAATTGTTGAATGTTTTTGAGCATTTGCTAATACATCTCTTGTTAAAGACTTTAATGTTAAAGAGTCAATTCCTTGATATGATTGTTGTACGTATGATACATTTAAAGCCATAACACATTTCCCTTTTTTTTCCATTTCCCTTACATTTTATATATCGGTCCATTCGCATGAAAACTTTAGGTTTTTGAATTATACATGTTACATTTCTTTACAATACCATTTTCTCATACTAAAGTTTGAGAAATTATTAAAAAATGAAAAGTTTTTGTAAAAATTCAAATTCTGAAAAGCTTTATTAACAATAATTTCCAAAGATGTATACATTAAATGGAGTATATCTGCAACTAAAGTATAAAGCCCGGAAATTTCAATCCGATATATATGGCATAGAGGAAAAAGAGAATATATAGGAGAAGAGATTATGGCAATTAGTGTAAACACTAACATGGCTTCGTTGACTGCTCAAAAAACATTATCAGGTTCAACAAGCAAAATGAATGTTGCTATGGACAGGTTATCAACCGGTTATCGTATTAACAGTTCAAAGGACGATGCTGCCGGTATGGCGGTTTCGACTAAACTAAATTTTAAACTTACTTCATTTGATGTTGCAAACAGTAATGCACAAATGGGTGTATCATTATTAGATACAGCTGAAAATATTTTAATTACTGTTAAATCAAATTTGCAACGTATCAGAGATTTAACCGAACAGGCAGCTAATGGTACTTACGGTTCAGATTCATTAGGTTCGATTTCAAAAGAAGTTCAAGCAAGAATGGATGAAATTACAAGATTATCTAAATCAGTTGAATTTAACGGTAAATATTTGCTTGACGGTTCAATGACAACAGGTATTAATTTACAAGTAGGTATTGAAAATAATAAGAACAGTATAATTGTTCTAAATGAAGGTTTATTTAAAGATACATCTGCATCATTGCTTTTAAATGTTAGCGGAGGTAAAGTTGCATCAAAATATGTTTCAGATACAACTGCAAGAGAGTTTTTGGCAGATATTGATAATGCATTTACAGATATAGTTGATAGAATATCTGATATTGGTGGTTACCAACAAAGATTGGTAACAGTATTAGATGCAACAGAAACTATGGCAACATCTACAACAAGTGCTTTATCAGCTATTCAGGATGCAGATATGGCAGCTGAATCTTCAGAATTTATTAAAAACCAAATTCTACAGCAAATGTCTACATCAATGCTTTCAACTGCTAACCAAACTCCGGCAATTGCTTTAAGTTTGTTAGGCTAATGATATATTAATCTTATTCTCTTATATTCCCTTATAAAATTATTTCAACTCGCGCCCTTCAAAAGAAGGGCTTTTTTTTAGGATAAAAGAAAACCCGTGAATGACTCTTCACGGGTGATAATGCCATAGTATGTACTAATTGAAATTTTAAAGTTAACAAACATACTTTATGATAATTATCGTTTTTCTTTTTGGTGAAGAGTTCTGTACAAGCAGAACTCTTCTTTATTCAATTATCCCTTATCTATACAAGGTTTAATGCAATTGATGGGGATTGGTTAGCTGTTGCTAACAGTGTTGCAGATGATTGTTGCAGAATTTGTTGTTTGATGTATTCTGATGATTCAGCTGCGATATCAGCATCCTGAATTAATGAAGCTGCACTTGTTAAGTTTGTAGACATTACATTTGCTGCATCCATTGCTGATATAATTCTTTGTTGATAACCACCAAGTATAGTTGTTCTTGATGTAATATTTTCAAGTGCTGTATCAATATTTGCCAAGAATGCTCTTGCTGTTGCATCTGTCGCATATTTTGAAGTTACGTCAGAAACACCCAAAAGTGTTGATGCTGTGGCTTTTGCAAATAATGAACTGTCTAATTCAAGAATACTTGTATCTTCGCTTGTAATACCAACTTGTAATTTTATGTTATCACTAATACCGCCGGTAGCATCAGGATTAAATAAAATTCTTCCGCTGAATTCTGCGGAGTTAGCCAAACGTGTAATTTCATCCATTCTGGCTTGAACTTCTGTTCGGATTGCTATCATTGCGTCTGAACCATAAGTTCCGTTTGCAGCTTGTTCTGTCAAATCTCTGATACGTGTTAAGTTGCTTGATATTACGTTTAAAACACCTTCTGCGGTATCCAACATTGATGTACCCATTTGACCATTGTTTTGTGCTACATCAAATGAACTGATTTTATAATTTAATTTTGTTACTACTGCCATGCCGGCTGCATCGTCTTTTGAAGAATTAATTTTCAAACCTGTTGACATACGTTCCATTGCGGAATTCATTTTTGTTGTTGCAGTATTCAATGATTTTTGTGCTGTCAATGATGACATGTTGGTGTTAACTGTAATTGCCATAGTAGTGATCTCCTTTCAATTAGTACTGTGTAATAATATACTATGTGTTTCCTTACACACCTAGTATCGTATATTTCAGGAGTTAAATTAATATTTCTTTAGTTTGAACTTTCACATACTTTAGTTTGAAATTTTGAAGAAAATTAAAAAATAAGCATGCTTTGTGTATTAGCATGCTTATTTTTTAATGCAACAAAAAGTCCGCTTGTAAAAAACAAGCGGACTTTTTTATAAACTAATTAAGTAATTAGTCTTTTTTAGTTGGTATTGTCATTGCGTAGAATGTTCTCCAAACAAATATCAAAGCTACAACTAAGAATATAACACCAACAACAGGTGCATATTTTTGGAATGAAGGGTTAATAGCAATTTCCATTGCCAATAAACCAAACAATGTTGTAAATTTGATGATTGGATTCATTGCAACAGATGAAGTATCTTTGAATGGGTCACCAACAGTATCACCAACAACTGTTGCATCATGTAATGGTGTTCCTTTTTCAGCCAAATCTACTTCAACAATTTTCTTAGCATTATCCCAGCATCCGCCAGCGTTTGCCATAAATACTGCTTGGAATAAACCAAATACAGCAATAGCAATTAAGTAGCTAACGAAGAATGATACAGGATGTAAGTTTTCTGCTAATGGAGCTGATAAGAATGCAAATGCCAATGCGAATGAGAACAATGCAATAAAGATGTTCCACATACCTTTTTGAGCATATTGAGTACAAATCTTAACAACTTCTTTTGAATTTGAAATGTTAGCAGATTGTTCTTCTGAATCCAATTTAATGTGTTTTCTGATATATTCAACTGCAGAATATGCACCTGTTGTAACAGCTTGCATAGATGCACCTGAGAACCAGTAAATTACAGCACCACCGGCAATGAAACCAAGTAATGTGTATGGATTTAACATATTCAAAATCATTTCAGGTTGAATACCCAAAACGTTTTGGATAACTAAGATTAGAGAGAAAATCATAGTTGTAGCACCAACTACTGCTGTACCGATTAACACCGGTTTAGAAGTAGCTTTGAATGTGTTGCCTGCACCATCATTTTCTTCTAAGTATTTTTTAGCGTTTTCGAAATCAGGTTTGAAACTGTATTGTTTTTCAATTTCTTCACCTACATTTGGAATAGATTCAATCAATGATAATTCATAAACTGATTGAGCGTTGTCTGTTACAGGACCGTATGAGTCAACAGCGATTGTAACAGGTCCCATTCCTAAGAAACCAAATGCAACAAGACCGAAAGCAAATACTGACGGATAAACCATAGTGTCTGCCGGAATATGTAAACTTGCTGCATAAGCTAAGCCCATTAACAATACGATAACAGCACCAATCCAGAAACCTGAGAAGTTACCTGAAACGATACCTGAAAGAATTGTCAATGAAGAACCGCCTTCACGTGAAGCCGTAACAACTTCTTTTGTGTGAACAGCTTGTGGTGATGTGAATTTCTTTGTAGCTTCCGGAATTAAAGCTGCACCAATAGTACCGCAAGAAATAATTGTTGATAATATCAACCATAATTTTCCGCCCATTGGAGCTAATAACCAGTAGCTTACACCATAAGTCATAATGATAGAAAGGATTGATGTAATCCAAACTAAATTTGTCAATGGTTGTTCAAAATCGAATTTTTCAGTGTTTTTAGCGTATACATTTGTGAATACACCGTTAATCCAGTAAGCAACGATTGAAGTAACAATCATTAAGAATCTCATTGTGAAAATCCAAGCCAACAATTGACATTGGTTTACATCACCTTGTACAGCTAAAAGAATAAATGAAACAAGAGCAACACCTGTTACACCGTATGTTTCAAATCCGTCAGCCGTAGGTCCGATAGAATCACCTGCGTTATCACCTGTACAATCGGCAATTACACCAGGGTTTCTAGGGTCATCTTCTTTAATACCGAATTGAATTTTCATTAAATCTGAACCGATGTCAGCAATTTTTGTAAAAATACCACCTGCAACACGAAGAGCAGAAGCACCTAATGATTCACCGATTGCAAAACCGATAAAGCAAGCACCTGCAATGTTACCCGGAACGAATAATAAAATTACCAACATTAAAATTAACTCAATTGAAACAAGTACAACACCAATTGACATACCTGCTTTCAACGGTAAATTTAAAATGTTTAGAGGATTACCTTTTAGGGCAGTAAATGCAGTTCTTGAGTTAGCTAAGGTATTCATTCTGATACCAAACCAAGCTACTGCATAAGAGCCTAAGATACCAATAACTGAAAAAGCTAAAATGATTAGAACGCCTGTCCAACCCATTTTAGCCAATCCGCCAAAATAAAATGCTATACATAAACCGATTAGAATTTCTAATGCGATTAAAAATTTACCTTGTTGTACAAGATAAGTTTTACAAGTTTCGAAAATAGTGTTTCCAACAGCAGCCATGCAATCGTGAACTTCTGTTTTCTTAACTTGTAAGAATGCGATTAAACCAAAAATCAAGCCTAAAACAGAAACCCCTAAGCCCCATAATAGCAATGTGTGGCCGAGAGGGTAATGTTCAGCGATTTTTGGAACCACTAAGTCTGCTTCACTTGCAAATGCAGGAGCAGCGCACATCAACAATGAAAGCAACATTGCTGACAAAGTCATTCCGTTTCTTCTTTTCATTTCTTCTCCTTCACTAAAAAAAAGTTATAATATATTAATATCCAAAAATATTTTCACATAAACAGATTTTTTTGCAAGAATGTAAATAAAATTTCATACATACGAATTAGGTGCTGCAATTAGTGTAAATATTACATTATAAACTATTGTAAATATTTGAAATATAAGTAACAAAAAAATAATTTAGGAGTATTATAGTATTTGTTAAAAGTATAGGGTAAGTTTATATGATTTTAAGACATCTTGATGTTCAACAGTCGATGTTAACATCTCCTCAAAAAGTTTCTAGTAATGGTGCAAACGTACAAATTTCAAAAACAGAGGCAAAAACATCGAATGAGAATGACGGTTCAAAGGCTTTGTCCAGCTATTTTAGAGGCAGCCAGATGGTTCACTTTGAAGGCCATCCGTGCGCTAAATCAGATTTTAAAGTAAAAAAAGAAGAAGGAATACCGTGTGCTTGTTGCGGTCGATTGATGATGACAAACAATGGTGTTCAAAATTTTGAAAATAAGGCGGTAGGTGCAAAAGGTGAAGATTTACAAAATCTTTTGACTGCAAATATGGAATATTTCAGAGGAACGGAAAAAGCTGTTGTTAATTTTCTGGTAAAAACTTCAAAAATGGATCCTGAATTAACAATGAAAGATATTATGACTCAATATTCGCCTAGTGCAAAAGTTCTTTTGGAAGACGAACAACGAAATGTATTAAGTGAAGTTTCGCAAAAAGCATCTGTTCTGGGTAAAGATAATCCTGTTGAACAATGTGTAAAACAAGCACTGGAAGATATTGCAAACAGTACAGATGAGCATCATTTCCAAAGAAAACCGTTTTTGAAAAATTTGGTTGAAGCGACAAAAGATTTACCTGATAAAGAATTAGCAGGTCAAATTTTAGACAGTGCAGTAAAATTACCAATGTCAAAAAATTCCATAGAAGCGTTTATTGTTAAATATGGTCATGGTGATAAAACTGATAAAGATATAGCACACAGATTGGCTCAAACTGCTATTTCAACAGCAGAACATATTCATCCTGATACATTAGGAGGTCCTGACCATACTTCAAATTATGTTGCAGAATGTGGTGATTGCAATAGTAAACGCGGACACATGCCATTAGAAGAATGGATGGAAAATTTCCCTAATATGCCAAGAAGTGTTCAAAGAAATATTGATGAAGTTACGGAAAGAATAATTCAGGGTAATTTGGGTGCAAGATATGACGATTATCCTATGGATGTTCAACGTACAATGAACAGAGAAACCGGCGGAATTATCAGACTTGAAGTTAAAAATCCTGAAGAAATAGAAAAAGCAAGAGAGGAAAGAGGTTTGCCTAAACCGCAAGAGCCTCCGAAATCCAGATAATATTTAATTTAATAAATCTTAACAACAATAGCAAAAAAATTTTTCACGGATTTTAAATCATGTGTAAGGGTAATATATTAAATAAATAGCAAATCAATTTACTAATTATAAGGTCTCTAAAAAAATGCACGTTCAACGAATTATGGCAGCTACACCGTTAGCAGCAATTGCAAAAAACAACAAATCACAAAATCAAGAAGCCGCAAAAAATGTTACAAATCCTATTGATGATAAATCATCAATGGCTTCTCAAATCGCAAGAAATTATTTTTTAGGCTCTCAAAAAGTAAATCCTGCATTTACAGGGTTCCCATGTTCTACTTCTAATTTTAGAGTGAAAGAACTTGAAGATATGCCTTGTACTTGTTGTGGTCGTCCGATGATGACAAATAAACAAGTAGATGATTTTACGTTAGCAGCTGGTAAAGCTTCCGGTAAAGAGTTGGATGATATTTTAGAAAAACATATGCCTTATTTCAGAGCTGAGGAGAAGGCAGTTGTTCACTATATTCAAAAACAATTAAAAGATATGCCGGATGCATCTTTAACAACGGCAATTACAAGAAAAGGTTTTGATGCTCACCAAGTTATGGTTGATGAACAAATTGACGTAATTAAAAGAACTGATGCAGAAGCAAAAGAACATTTAGGTGAAGAAAATCCAATCAGCAGCTTATGTGAAAGAACTTTAGCAGATTCATTCGGCATTGCAAAAGAAAGAAATAAAAATAATAAAGGTAAACAAGTATCTCAAAGATTTAACAGAACAGATTTCCTTGCTGATATTGTTGATATGGAAGAAAAGCAAGGTATTAAACATGAAGTTATTCACCATGTTTTAGACGTAGCTGTTCAAATACCGGAAGCAGAAAGTACAATTCAAAAAATGGTTACTAAATATGCTTATAGCGGTTCTGATACTCAATTTGCAAGAAGATTAATTCAAAAAGCCGTTGTAACAGCAGAGCATATTCACCCTAAGTCATTAGGCGGTCCAAATGCAACAGATAACTACATGGGTGAATGCCAAGAATGTAACGGTTCAAGAGGCAACATGTCTTATGACGATTGGATGAGACGTTATCCAAATATGCCTGATAATATTCAGGTTAATGCTGATGCGGTAACAGAAGAAATTATCAAAGGCAAAATCGGCGGCAATTACGATGACTATCCTGTGGATTTGAAAGATGCTGTATTCAGAGAAACTCAGGGTAAGGTTGTATTAACCGTTAAAAATCCTGAAGAAATAGATAAGGCAAGAGAAGAAAGAGGTTTGACAAAACCCGAAGCGGATGCAAAAGAAAAATCAGGTGCATCAGGAGATTATCAAGGAAAATATCATGGTAATCCTGAATTAAAAGGTTCGCCTGCACCTCAAAAACCTTCTAAATCTCAAACTGATAATTCAACTCAAAAAACAGGCAAATCAGGAAAAGGTCATAAGGGACATAAGGGTGGTAAGAAACACCATGTTGTTCAATTCCCTTCTCAAATGGCTCAAAATGCACAACCGGCAGCAGCAGAACAAATTGAGGAAGCAGTTGCATAATATAAATATAATATATATATAACTATCAAAAAGCGTGATTTTAAAATCACGCTTTTTGTATGAATGTAAGATATTTGTTGCCGTATTTTTTTTGTTTAATTATTTTAAAATCAGCAAAATTAATTTCGATTGTATGTTCAAGAATAATTATTTTACATTTTGATAAAACAGAAAGTGCTTGTTCATAGACACCTGCATAATAAGGCGGGTCTATATAAACAACGTCAAAACTTTCCTGTGGAATATTTTTTAAACAGTCGCCTTTAATAAGAGTTTGATTTTCTCCTATTTTTTTGTAGTTTTCTTCAAGTATTTTAAATATTTTAGTATTTTTTTCTATTGCGGTAACTTTTTTAAAACCTCTTGATAAAGCTTCGAGTCCCATAATTCCAGAGCCTGCGAACATATCCAAAAAACTTGCACCTTCAAAATCTATTAATGATTGAAGTGTATTAAACACTGCCATACGAACTTTTGAAAGAGTAGGTCTTGTTATGCTTTCATCAGGAGCGGTTATTTTTTGCCCTTTATACTTTCCTGCCGTAATATTCATTTTTTATCACCGTTTATTGCAAAGTAAACATCTTTAAGGCGTTTTTTGCTTATATGAGTATACAATTGTGTTGTTGCTACGTCGCTATGCCCTAAAAGCTCCTGAACTACACGCAGGTCTGCACCGTTTTCAAGTAAGTGGGTTGCGTAAGAATGTCTTAATGTATGTGGTGAAATGTTTTTATGAATTTTTTTACCCTGTTGATGAATAAAAACATAAACTTCCTGCCTTGTGATATACTTTCCATGTTCATTTATCAGTAATATTTTTGTATCCAGTTTAAATTTTTTCAATAAAAAATCTCTAAAAGGTAAATATTCTTTTATAGCGTGGATTGCTTTTTTGCCAATAGGTACAATTCTTTCTTTTGAGCCTTTACCGAATGCGGTTAAATATTTTGCATTTAAATCAAAATTGTTTATTTTTAAATTTATGAGTTCTGAAACACGTAATCCGCATCCATAAAGTAATTCTACTATAACTCTTTCTGTCTTGCTTAGATTTTCACGTAAAATTTCTTCTATTTCTGCGACTGTCATTACTTTAGGAAGTCTTTGCGGAATTTTAGGTCGTTCAATCGTGAGTGTAGGGTCAAATTTACACATTTCATTAGCACAAAGCCATTTAAAAAATCCTCTAAGTGATGCTATTTTTCTGATTACGCTTGTCGGAGAATAATTTTCTTCTCGTAAGTAGCGGATATATGAATTTATTCCCATCCTTGTAACATTGTCAAAATCAGGATGTTTTGAATATTCCAAAAACATCTCTATATCACGTCTGTACGCATCAATTGTGTTTTGTGATAACCCTCTTTCCAGTTCAAGATATTCCAAATATTCGGCAAGAATTTATGTATCCATACTCGCATTATAATATTTATTATAAAAATATTAATGCTTTAAATACACTATTTTTAAATTTTAATCAACCGAGAAGATTTCTTTAATATCATCAATTGTAAGCGATTTTGTAATATTTCTGTCAACAGAAATTACGCTGTCAACAAGGTTACGTTTGATAGATTTAAGTTTTTGAATTTTTTCTTCAACGGTATTTTTAGTAATAATTCTGTAAACAAATACTTTCTTTGTTTGACCGATACGGTAAGCACGGTCGGTTGCCTGATCTTCAACAGCAGGGTTCCACCAAGGGTCATAGTGAATTACGTAATCTGCACCTGTTAAGTTCAAACCTGTACCGCCGGCTTTCAAGCTGATTAAGAAAATTGGAATACTCGAATTTGAATTAAATCTTTCAACAGCTCCCTGACGGTCTTTTGTCTTACCGGTCAGGTATTCATATGCAATGCCTGCTCTTTCAAGCCATCCTTTAATTATATCGAGCATGTCAACAAACTGGCTGAATAACAGCACTCTATGACCTTCAGAAATAATCTGTTCAAGCATGCCCTTTAAGTGTTCAAACTTACCTGATTGAATATCACCCTTAACCATTTCTTTATCGTATAAGCGAGGGTGGCAGCAGATTTGACGTAAACGTAACAACGCTGAGAAAATAGACATTCTGCTCTTTTCAAGTCCGTTTTGCTCAATAGATTTGAACAATTCTTCTTTTGTACTATCGAGTACATCAAGATAGAAGTCTTTTTGATCAGGAGTCATTTCGCAATATGCAATATTTTCAACCTTATCAGGCAAGTCTTTTGCAACATCTCGTTTCATACGACGTAAGATGAACGGATAAATTTGCATTTTTAAACGCTTTTCAACAGTCTTGTCACCGCGTTCCATAATCGGATTAACGTATCTGAAATTAAATTCTGCGACATTAAACAAAAATCCCGGCATTAAGAAGTCAAATACTGACCATAATTCTTCAAGTCTGTTTTCAATAGGTGTACCGGAAAGTGCTAATTTGTGGTCTGCATTTAGTTGTTTTACAGACTGAGCAGTTTGGCTCATTGCGTTTTTAATATTTTGAGATTCATCAAGAATTACGTATCTGAAATTAATTTCTTTCAGTTCCTCAATATCACGTCTGATTAAAGCGTAACTTGTAATTACGACATCATAATTCGGAATTTCCGAGAATAGATTTTTTCTGTCAACACCCGCAAGCTTCAAGCATTTTAAGTCAGGAGTAAACTTTTGAATTTCTGATTCCCAGTTAAATACAACAGATGTCGGACAAACAACCAAAACAGGCATTTCTCCGTCAGTTTCTTTCGCTTTTTGAATTAAACTTAAAGCCTGAAGGGTTTTACCAAGACCCATATCATCCGCAAGAATACCGTTTAATCCGTATTTATACATAAACCATAACCAGCTGAAACCTTTCATTTGGTATTCACGGAGTTCTGCGTTGACACCTTTTGGAAGTTGAAGATCTTCTTCGGTTGAGAATGATGAAATTTGTGACCAGAATTTTTGGAATTCGTCGCTTAAAACCAGTTCAAAACCTCTTGTTTGAAGCTCTTGTACCAAGCCTGCACGATATGTTTTTACGAGGAATTTATTTTCATCGTTTCTGTACGCATCAAATGAGTTGAAAGATTTCATCATTGCGTAAATATCTTCCGCAGGATATTCAACAAAGCCTAAACTTCTTACACGACTGTATTTTTCATTATTTTGAATTGTTTCGTATATTTCATCAAAATTAATTGTATCTTCGCCGACTTGACCATATAATTGAATTTCAAAACTGTCTTTTGAATCTTGTGAAAAATCAATCTTAGCACACATTTTGAATGGTTCTTCAACCAATTTAAAGAAACTTACGTCATCTTTTTCTTCAAATACCCAGCCTTCTCCTGCTTTACTCATATAATAATTGTAAAAATCAATTGCATTTTCTTTATCCATGGCAAGATTATTTGTTTGCATAGGTACAAACTTGCAAGCTAAAAGCATTTGATAAGCTTCAATTTCGTGTTTGATATTACGTTTAACCCAATAAACCATGTCGTCTTCCTTGCGTTTTACCGTAACGTAAGGAGTTTTCTCAGCAGTTTTTGAAAATGGTACCCGAACTCCGTCATATTCAAACTCTAATGAGGCTTTTAATGATTGGTCGTAATCTATGCCCAAAGTTACTATTTTCTTTGGCGGGCGTTGTTCAAGGAACAATTTGCTTATTGTTTCTGATACTTCAACATCAATTAATTCTTGTAATTTTGGTAATTCCTCGTATATGAATTTCCCGCCTTCCGCATCTTTTAAATCTGTAAAGGTTGATTTTATTAGGTTTTGAGGTACAACATTCATTGATACATTAGTTGGGAATATAACATTTTTGTATCTACCCCATTTTATTTGTCTTGAAAAATATCGTACTTCTTCAAAAGGAACAATATCATCTTTATCAGGGCGTTTCCAATATAATTCAAGCATAATATTGCCGTTAGGCGAGCTGTTTACAGCCAATACCAAACGCCATTCTTTATCCGTAAATTTAATTCGTTTTTTGGTTTTTTCATCTAAAACTTCATCGGCAGAAGCTAAAAGCGGAAACATTGGAGCAAATTTAGGTATCGGAATATCGTACCAGCCCGCTTTTTTGTCTTGTCGTGCGGTTTTTAGTATCTGTTGAAAAATTGCAACTTCAACCTTTTGAGAATTATTTAATATAAATGTTGAATCATTTTTTTGAGCCTCTATTAATCCCAGTAAAATTGGTTCTATTGCCCTTACAACTTTTCCTGTTGTTCTTGACATTACAAGTATTGAAAAGAAATTAGGTTTTCTCTTCGGATTAAAATGGAATATGTAGTTGCCTTTTGGCGGTTCTGAAAGGGTTGTATTTTCGTCGCTGTAATCTGCTTGAATCCCAAATTTTGTTTCTAACCAATCTTCATAAGCGTGTTCGTCAATAGCTTTAATTGCCACGGCAATTGCGTGTTTACACCATTCTTCTTTCAATGGACAATTACATCTTGCTTCAACTTTATTCTTTTTGAAGATTAAATCTGTATTGTAAGAATCCTGAAAACTTCCCTTTACTTTACCCATGTAGAAATTCTTTTCAGGATAAGCTTCAAGTATCATATCTTTTGTATAATACTCATATCCGCGACGCCAACTGCCGGCTGTTGCATTTTCTTTCAGATATTTAAAGTTGAATTCAGGAGCACCCATCTAATACAGGTTTCACTTTCTCTTTCTTACTTAAGGGTGTAACAAACGGTTTAAGTATATAAATACTATTACTCTTAAGACGACCGTACTTAAATTATTGCACGAAAAATTTTAAATGCAAGTAAAAAATACATTAAACGTAGGATTTTCAAATTATAAATATAATAGTAATATTAAATTGTATAATATGGAATGTTGGGGGATATTTTAATGCCGCAAATGGCACGTAGACAATATATTCAATCAAGAAATTACGGTTATCCGCAAGCGTATTCTTATGTTGACGTGCCTGTAAGGACATCAAAAAAAAGAAAAACTGTCCAAAATGCGTTGCATAAAAATTCAAAGAAAAAAAGAATTAATCCCATTGCACAGTTAATTTCAATGATATTTTTTGGTTGTGTCGGATTTTTTGTTATACCTACGGCATTTCATGATATTTCTTTGCCGCTTTTTACGGGTAAACAAAATTATTCACACATAAAAGCGGATTATTATAAGATTTTGTTTCCGACAACAAATTATTTGTCAAATAATATATTAAATAACAAGCGTGCAGTGGTGCCTGTTGAAAGTAAAAAACCATTAATGACATCTTTATATAGAACAGAAAGGCTTACAATTCTTGAAAAAAGCTTAAATGAATTAATGGAAAAATATCCGACAATTCATCCTGCAATTACTGTTTGGGATTTTAATACCGGCAAATATGCAGATATAAACGGTTCTGAAATATTTTCAGCTGCAAGTATCATTAAAGTTCCGGTGTTAATAAGTTTATTTAAATCTATCGAAGCAAACAGGCTATCAATTTATGATGAAATGTATTTGACAAATTATTATAAAGCTTCAGGTTCAGGAAAATTACAGTATCAACCTGTTGGTAATAAATATACAATAGACCAGCTTGCAAAGGTTATGATACAAGATTCTGATAATTCTGCAACAAATATGATAATGTCAAAACTGGGTTCTATGACCTCAGTTAATTCGGATATCAGAAATTGGGGTATGAAGAATACTCATATTCAAACTTGGCTGCCTGATTTAAGGGGAACAAATTATACTACTACAAATGACATGGCGACAATGTTATTTAACCTAGATAATCCTACTTTTTTGAGTATAAATTCAAGAGAATATATTGTAGATTATATGAGTCATGTTAAAAATGACAGATTAATCCCGCAAGGTTTGGGAAAAGGTGCAACGTTTCTGCATAAAACTGGTGATATAGGAACCATGCTAGGTGATGCAGGTATTGTATTTATGCCTGATGGCAGAAAATATATAGTTGTTATTATGGCAAACAGACCTTTTAATTCACCATTAGGTAAGAATTTTATTCAACAAGCTTCCAAAGTAATTTATACTTATATGTCAACTTTATACTAAATTATATTTTTTCTTTAAATTTATGATTTTTTCATAGGACATATTAATAAGTTTTTGAAGTTCATTGTCGTGTAAAGCTTTTTGTGCAATGTTTTCTATAATTTCAACGGTTTTATCATCAGAATTTCTGTAAATAAACATGTTAACACCTGCTCTTATTGCAGTTTCACATGCGTTTTCATAATTATCCAAAGCTTTCATTACCATATCATCCGAGCAAATAACACCGTTATAATCTTTTCTAAGGTAATCAATAACATTTTTACTTAATGATGATGGCAGAGCTTCTTTATTGAAACAAGTGCAATGTAAATGTGCAATCATAACAATATCTGCGAAATCGTTTTTTATAAGTTCCGTAAAAGGTTTTATATGTGTTTTTTCCATTTCTTTTAAGGACATGTCTATTGCTGGTAATGTCAAATGACTGTCGCAATCTGCATCTCCATGTCCGGGATAATGTTTGATACAAGAAATTATGTTATTTTTTCTGTATGTATTTATTACAACTTTTGCACCTTTTATTACATCATCAGGGTTGTTTGAAAAAGCTCTTTCTCCAATAATCGGATTGTCAGGATTTGTATTTACATCACAGCATGGTGCAAAATTTAGATTTATTCCGTATTCTTTTAGTTCGCCTGAAATTTGTTGTGTTTGATTCTCTAAAAAATCAATTCCTTTTTCAAAAGCATATTTTGCACTTAAATATTTTTTACCTTTCCAAATATTTTCAGTTCTTTCAACTCTGCCACCTTCTTGGTCTATTGAAAAAAATGGTGTTATTTTACTTTGGCATGACAAATCTTTTATTAAAGTCTTAAAATCCTCTTTTGAATGTATATCGTCTTTAAAAAAGATAACACCCCCAAGTCCTTGGCTTAAACATGTTTTGAGGTTCTTGCCTTTTGTTCCTAATATAAACATTTGGTACAATTTTTGAATGATTTCCATATAAATAATCATACATTTGATTGAGGTCAAAAGGCAAGTTTTTTTATATTATATAAACACAAGGGGACGGGTAATGAAAAAAATATTAACATTAACATTAGCAGCTATATTTGTAATTATTGCTTTTACAATGGATGCTTCTGCTGCTAAAAAGTCTAAAAAAATAAGTTCGGAAGATATAGACGCAATGACTACAACAATAGATACTTTGACTAAAAAAGTATACGGTCATGCTCTATTATCACCGGAAGATAACCAAAATCTTATAGAAGTTAAAATTAAACTCGATAACCAAATGCTTGTCGCTCCTGATACAACATTGGCTCCGCTTTACTACAAAGCCGGTGATTTATATAAAAAAAGAGAAATGAAACAAGAAGCTGTTGAATGTTATCAAACAATATTAGAAAATTTTGCTGATACGGCTCTTGCACCAAAAGCCCGCACTGCATTAAGGGCTATGGGAATACAAGTTGCAGATCCTGTTGAAAAAACAGCATCTGAAGAGGAAGATGAGGAATAATAAAGGGATAGAATTTAAACAGACAATTTTTAGGCGATTTTGAGATATCAAAATCGCCTTTAATTTTGGCAAAATAAAAGGCGGGATTAAAATCCCGCCCAAAAATCTTTTAAAGAACTATTTTACAGTTTCTTTAAATCTTTTACCAGCTGAGAATACAGGAACTGTTTTTGCAGGAATTTTAATAGCTGCACCAGTTTGAGGGTTTCTACCAGTTCTAGCTGCACGTTTGCGTGGTTCAAAAGTTCCAAAACCAACTAATGTTACTTTTTTACCTTTTGAAACAGTTTTTTCAATTGCTTCTAATGTTGTTGTAATAACATCAAAAACTGCTTTTTGTGAAAGTTTAGCTTTTTTTGCAACTTCTTTTACTAATTCTTCTTTGTTCATTTTTTACCCCTTTCCTTTAAATTATGAACTAATTACGAAAATAACATGCTTGTAATCTTTATTAAATGTTATTTACGAATATAATTATACACAATAAACTAAAATTTACAAGCAGTTTGGGTGAATTTTTATTATAAAAGTTTACAATTAGTGCATTTTAAGCATGTTTTATTTTAAAGTTTTATTTAATTCTTGCAAAAGTTATGTTTTGGTAAAAATATTGTAAAATTTGGTATCCGTAATAGCCTTGTTTAGCAAGATTATTAGCACCATGCTGAGACATACCTACACCGTGTCCGTTTTTCTTTACATTTTCATCAAATGACGGAACAGAGCGAACATAAGGTAAATCATGATTCCATACTTGTCCTGCCGAAACTGTCTGTCCGCCGGCTGATGCAGAATAAAAAGCCGGTATAATTTTTGAATCATATATAATAACGATACCTTCGGTATCTTTAACTGCTTGGTCGGTATTGCTTTTTTCAGCAGAAGCTCCGTTATATGCCTGATCTTCAGGAGTATCTTTTAAATCATATCCGTATTTCCAACGTTTGCCCAAATTGGCATAAGCATAGCTTCTTGCTGCAACAGCCTGTGCTTTATGTGCTTCGAATTGCCAGCTTGATGGCATTTCTGACGGGACAACACCTCTTAAATACTCTTCCATGTCAAGTTTATTTATCAAAACCAAAGAGCCGTTTATATTTTTTACGATAAAAATTCCTCTGTACCATTTGTTTTTTGCACTTACAAATCCGTTATTTTCAGGTTTTACAGTAAATTCGTCGGTGTCAAGTGTATAATATTTTCCTCCCATCTTCATTAAAATATTATCGTTATATGCTTTAAATTCATAATTACGCATTGGGTCAAGCATATAAATAGATTTGTTTGTGTGCGCATTAATTATAGGTGCATAAGTTGAAGTTCCGAGGCGGATTGTTTCAACATTAGTCAATAAACCTATTTTTATATCATGTGCATCAGCAGCCTGAATAAAAATAAGCATGCAAATAAATGATAATAATACCCTAAACTTTTTCATGATTTGTGACTATCCCTGACAGTATTATAAATCAAATCATAAAAAAGTTAAATTATTTTGCTTTTTCCTTTTCGTCGTAAGGTTTAATGCCTAATTTATCGCAAATCCAGCCGCCGGCTTTTCTTGCATATTTAGGTGCATAAATTGTTGCTAAGGAGTAGCTTACACCGATAATTACTGCCGGTAATTGTCCCATTCCTTTTGTATTTTTAGAAAAATCACCTATTTTTTGTGCAACGTTATTTAAACATTTTGTATTTTTAACTATTTCAGGAGCTTTGAATAACATAAAACGTTTTGCTGCAAATTTGGCACCCCATCCTAATGTTTCTTCAATACCTTTTCTTAATGGTGAGCTTGAATTCATTACTTGCATTGCAGATTTGCACATGCCGATTTCATCACCTTGTTTTGCAACATTTACGAACATACCAACGGTTTTTAATGAACCGCTGTTCTCTGCTGCTTTTGAGAATGAATCAACAACACCTTTTGCAGCTTCGCCCCAGCTGTTATCAGCTTTGGCAAGCTTATTAGCAAACTTAACAACATTACCTGTTGCACAGAAAGCTGCAAGCTTGTCGCCTTTTGACGCTTTCTTTAAGTTCCTTATTAATGATATTGATTCTGAAATATAATTTGATGACATTTTTGTTTTTATTTTTTAATTAAATTTTATCCGAAATAGTATTTTTGATATTTGCCGTCGGCTTTTTTGTGATAATCCTGAGGTTGTGATTTTTCAAGTCCCAGTTTATCGGCTATCCAGCTTCCTGCTTTTCTGAATGCTGCGGAACCGAGCATTGAACCTACCGTGAATAGTACACCATATACTACGGCAGGTATAACTTTATATGCCCCGCCTCGTTTAGTGCAGAATTTTACCATCGCGTCATTTGCTTGTTTTATGCCTTTTATATTGGCTATGCTTTTAGCATGCTTTATCATCGCACCTTCGACGATTAACATACCTGCAAAATCACTTCCTTCTTCTAATAAAGCTCTTGCAGGTGTATCTGATTTTAAAACTCTTATACCTGCACAAATACCGGTAATAGGGTCAGTATTTCTGCATAATTTTACGCCACCTTTTACGACTTTGCCTATTTTGCTTCCGGAAGTTGCTTTATCAAACGAATCTACTAATGCCGAACATAACTTGGTTGTAGCTTCGGTTCCCTGCCCATCAGCTAACTTTGTAATTACCTTTGAGGCATGACCGACAACTGACGCGTGTCTTAATATATTTCCATCTTTAGCTTTCTTGTAATTTCCTGCCAAAGATATTAATGATGATACGAAATTTGCCATTTTTTACACTACAAAATAATACTTTTGTACCTACACACATTTAAAAAGTTCCCAAAACCATGAAAATTGCCAGTTTTTGGCGAGTTTGTTAAATTTTGTTACATTTGTATATCATTAAATTTTCTCTTGTTTATTGACAAATACAATAATAGTCGCATTTACACTTATTTTGTTTTTTTGCTGTTGATGGATTGTTTTTTACAAAATTTATGTCAAATAATATTTTTTTGATTTTTTCGTTATATTCTGATTTTAATTTATCTGTTAAATTTATTAGTTTTTCTTCTTTATTCTTTAAATCTATATATATAAAATTTAAGGAGGAATAATTTTTTATTAATTTGTCAGCACATAATAAATAAACCATTGTTTGATAGTCGTATTCAGGATTTTGAGGTA
>JAFWGJ010000156.1 GCA_017512405.1 bacterium
ATCAAAATATATTTGTCGAGTTGTTCCAAAGAACCCAAAACGACATAATCACCGATTTTCAAATCACATTTAAGTGCTAATAATTCGGCCGTAACCTTTTCAATAGCTTGTGCTACATAATCAATTGCAGACGGCATATTACAACTTGCACCGCCGTAGGAGTGTGTTTCTGTTACGCCTCTTGCACTAGATAAATCAGACGGTACACCGCTTGATAATGCCTCTGTTTTATCAATATCACATCTAAAACGGAACCATTCAGATATAAATAGTTCGTTATTTTCTTCAAGTAAGATTTTGCCCTCACTAATTGATACAATAACAGGTGAAAGTTGAACGACTTTACCTATTATTGACGGCTTTAAATCTGTCGGATTTTGGCAATTGTTTATCGAGTTTTTTAAAACATCTACTAAATTTTTTTGCATAAACTTTACACTTATTCATGAATTTTGCTTAATATTATCGTTTTGTACACTTGAAATTTTCTAAAAAATAGTAAATAATAAGTGTATGAAAAATTCATTTATTTTAATAGCTTTTATATTTTTTATGACATCATCAAGTGCTTTGGCTATGCCTGATTACGACAAGAACGACAACACGCCAATAATTTATGATGTTACTTATAATGTTAATTTGAGAAACAAATTAGAGGATGATTATCATAAAAAGTACACTGTTAAAGTTGATGATAATCACTACATAGACACAGCACCTATGGGAGCATACAGCAAAGAAGTTCTTGTACCTTATGACTTAAACAAAAAGCCTGACGATTATAAAATAATAAGCAAATAATTAAGATTATCTTTTTTCAATACCGACTTTTACAACTTCTTTTTGGTTATCTATTGTATGGCTTGTACTTGTTACAAGATATGTACCACTCAAACCATAATCAGTATTTTCAAAATTAATCAGCTTGCCTTTTGATATTCTGTAATCGCCTAACAATTCAAGACTTCTTTCTTCTTTTATTTTGTTAAGTTCATCAAGTTTACTTTCTGCTAATTTTGACAAATTATTATTTTTATTTGTGTCCATAGTTTCAACTTGTGTAAGTGTACCATATATTGCCATACTTTCAGAACTTGCTTTTTCTACAAACCCTACACTTTTTCCGTTGTTATTTGCATACCTGACACGATTTTTTAACTCCTGAATACTTTGCTTTACAGATACATTACTGTAAGTTTTATCGGATTTTACTTTAAAACCATTACCGATTATCTCACGCAAATGCTGTTCAACCGTATATTGAATATTCTTTGCGTTGTCAACTCACGACTCACAATTTACCATTTTTTGAAAATGAAAAATGCTGCGAGGACTATAAATATAAACCCTACAAGGTAATTCCACTTGAATTGTTCTTTCAAATATAGAACTGAAAAAATAGAAAATACTACAAGTGTTATTATTTCTTGTATTGTTTTTAATTGTGCCGCAGAAAAATATTCTGAGCCTATCCTATTTGCAGGCACCTGAAAACAGTATTCAACAAATGCAATTCCCCAGCTTACAAGTATTACTATCCAAAGTGCAGTTCCTTTAAATTTTAAATGACCATACCAAGCAAAGGTCATAAATATATTTGAAATTGTTAGTAATATTATCGGTAAAAATTGACGAATACTATTCATATTTTATAACCACCAAATTTCTTTCATAAATCTCATCTAACGGCAATTTATATTCTATCACGTCAATAACTTTTGCTTTGTTTTTCTTTAAAATTTTCTCCGAATCTTTAATTTCTTCTTGAACTGTTTTAGATTTATAAACTATCAAGAAACTGTCTTTTGTCATTAATGGTAATGCGTACTTCGCTACTTGTTCCAATTTTGCAACAGCGCGACTTGTAATTAAATCGAATTTTAGATTCTTTAAATTCTCAACTCTGTCAGCAATACCTTTAAAATTTTTTAAACCTAAATTATTGGCAATATCCGTTATAGCGTTAATTTTTTTTGTGGTACTGTCAATGCCCGTAACTTCTATTTGAGGATATTCTATTGCAATCGGTAACGCAGGAAACCCTCCGCCTGTGCCTATATCAAGTAATGTCTTAAAATTACTTCCGTATTTCTCAAAAAATAAATGTATTGAAAGTGAATCAAAAATATGTTTTTCTTCTAAATACAATTCGTCATTTTTTGATATCAGATTTAAAACTTTATTTTTTTCTAAAAAAAATTTTTTATATTCGTTAAATAATTCTATTTTGTTCATTTTTATATTCGGATTCAATTTTTTGGAATGCGGATGTACCTATTCTAAATTTAATATCATCGATACGCATTTGAATTTTGCTTAAATTATCTCTGCTAAAATTATTTTGTGCAATGTCATAGGCATTAAAATATTCAGTTAATGCATTTTCATTTTCTTTAATGCTGTAATAAAAATCTCCTGTTGCAAGAGCCGCTGATGCCATGTAGAAGGTATCATTTAGCTTTAATGCGCATTCTTTGGCTTTATTCAAGTATTCAATAGCATTTTGCGGGTTTATTTTTTGTGCAATCTGAGCTAATTTTGTTGCAGAAAAATACATACCGTCATAATTGTTGTTACGTTCATCTATTTCATACGCTTTTGTGAAGTTTTCCGTAGCTTTTTCTTTTTCATTTTTTTCAAAATATAATGTTGCAAGATTTGAATAAGCAGCAGATAAATATTTATTCATTTTATCGTCATCACTTAAATCAATACATTTTTGGTAATATTCCAACGCAATTTGTGAGCTGCCTTTATCATCCGCTATAAGGGCGTATTTGAAATATAATTCGGACAGTGTTTCTGTATCCATAGTAGAATGAGAAATAGAAATAGCTTTTTTATAATATTCATAGGCGCTATTTATATTTGAAAGACTGTCTTCGATGTTTGCAAGCGTAATGTAGACTTTTGTAATCAGTACTTCCGGCATTCCGTCGGTATTAATTATGTCCATTAATAACGATTTTGCTTTATCAGGTTTGTAGGTTTCGTAGTATATGTTTGCAATGTTTAATTTTATATAATTTTCTTTTGCCTTTTCTAATGTCTGTTCATAAAACTCTCTTGCGAGTTCGTAATATTTTAGTGAATTTTCCCAATCAGACATTTTTTGATATGCAAAGCCAAGCTTTGTATAAATTACAGGAAGATGGTTATAATAGTCATTGTCATCTTTATAGGTTAATGCTGCGTGATAAAGTTCAATCATTTTAGGATATTGATATTGGGCTTCCTGTGCTTTGGCATAGTTTATAACATCTTCCAAACTTAACTGTACAGGTACTTCTTCTGAATTTTGCTCTGTTTGTGAAGGGGTTTCATTTGTTGAAATGTTATTACCATCCAGTTCTTTTTGGTGGGCTTGTTGTATGCTTGCTACACTTGCTGCTAGCATTTCGATTTCTTGTGGTGTTAATTTGAATGGTAAATCCTTTACATCAAAGCCAAGTTTGCTTAAATCTACATTTATATTAACATTCTGCGGTGTCTGAACTGGTGTATTTCTGTTAGACTCAATCCATTGAGCCTCTTGTTTAGGAGCTGTGTTTTGAACAGGCTGTTGAGTAGGTTGAGGCTGTGAAATTTGCTTTTGTTCTTGTGGCTGCGTGAAGGTTGATGGCGCAAATGTTAAGTTTTTTGTGAAATCTGCCGTATTTATTTTTCTTGGTAAGAAAAGACTGTGGTATTCTATTTCTTTTCTCATAGTTTGTCTTGAAAGTAAAATTGTTCTTTCAAAAGGTTTTAGCGGAAGTTGTGCTTCATAAATGTCAATAATGTTTTGGTGTAATTTTACGGCAACATTTTGAGGCATTGAAACGTCAACTTGTTCTTTAAAATAATCTTGAACATACACTTGGTTATCATCTTTTGAAAGAATTTTGTTATTTACAAGAGTGCGTATTACATCTTCATCATAAAGCTTCATTTGCTTTAAAAATTGAATATTCATTCCGTGTCTGAACAGACATAGAAGCCAGAAAAATCTTATTGATATTGTCGGTATCAAATCAACAGATTCTTTTTCTAAAAATTCGTAAAAATTCATAAAACTTTTTTGAAAATTCTCTAAAAAAGTTTCCGGAGACTGTTGTTTAACTTCCATAATTTTCAGAGCTAAAACAATGAAAAAATGATAACCTCTTGTGTACTTATATAAATCATCTAAAATTTTTTGATTGAATTTTATTTTGTGGTTTTTTAAATATTTCTCAAAAAGGTTTTTTTCAAGAGGATTAGTTGTAATTCTATCTAACGGATAATTTTCAGGGAAATATGAAGCCTTGAAAGTTCTTCCGATAAGTATAGTTTTTACTTTTTGGAATGATACTAAATGTAATAAAAAGTTTATTATGTCTGTTCTGCTATCTTCTGTTAAAGCTTCAAAAGAATCCAGCACAATTAAAATAGGTTTTTCTATTGTAGAAAAATAAGAATGTATTTTCTGATTAAAATTTTCCGATTTGATTTTTGGTGTTGTGATTATTTTTTGGGTTTCCAGTTTTTTAAATTCTTCAAAAAATGAAAGAAAAATATCGTCTAAAATTGTTGTTTCAAAACAATTATATTTCAGAACGATTGTTTCTTCCGAAAGAAAGTTGGTTGAATAATTTATTAATTGAACTTTTCCGGTACCTAAAAATCCGTTCACGTACATAATAGGCCGTTCATTATTGTAAAACTCATAAATATCTTCCAATTGGGAAGTATTATTTTCTATTAGTACCGAATCAATCATCTCATTATTTAATGAGAAAATATCTTTTTTATCCAAAAATAAGTTTAAAAACTTGTATTGCATAAGTTTATATTAAACGATTTTAACTTTTTTTGCAAATTGTATCTAAATAATTGCAAAATAAACATGTTGTGTATATCATGTAAATGAATAAGGGGTGGAAAATGGAATTTTTTAGACGTCATCAAAAAGTTATAATATTGATAATAGCAATAACATTTATTGCGTGGACTGTCGGATTACTGATGCTGCCGCTTATGTTACGCTAGGAAATATTTGTGAAAAAGATTATAAATATAAAACGAATAGCTGTTTACCTGTTGATAGTAGCAACGGTCTTTTGTGCCGGTGCAAATTGTCAGGCAAATCCGGTAAAAACAAAAGAACAGGCTCGTCAAAAAATTAACCAGTTGAAATGGTTGGAAAAAGTTGAACATAATAAGTTATACAAAAATCAGCAGAAATTGGAAAATACTGCTACAAACCTTGCTGATACGAAACGTAAGCTTGACAGTGCTTCCAATGAACTTATTGGTATGGAAGCTCAATTAAATAAGGCTATGTATGAATTTTCCGCAATTGATTTCAGAATGAAATCAAGAATCAGAAAAATATATAAGACACAAAGGCGCGGATTTTTTATCATATTATTTTCAGCGAGTGATTTTAATACGTTCCTTGATAGAATGTACTTTGAGTCAAAGTTGATAAAACGAGATTATCAACAAATGAAAATAGCGAAGAACAAAGCAAGAGATATTGCATTATTGAAATATTCAATAGAAGAGAAGAAAAGAAGTATTGCACATTCTATAAAAACTATGAATTATCAGCAACAGACGATACAAAGAGAAATTGCTCAAAATGAGAACATGCTGCACAAACTTCGTACTGACCGTGTAGCCTATGAAAGAGCAGAAAAAGAATTAGCAAAACAATCTGCAAGTATCGGTACTATGATTAATCGTTCAACAAACAGCAGTGATGTAAAAGTAGTATCAGGTTTTATAAAACCGATTGCAGGCAGAATTACATCGCCTTTCGGTTATAGAACTCACCCTATATTTAACAGTCGTTCGTTCCACTCCGGTGTTGATATAGGCGGACAATTCAGAGGTGCCGTAAGGGCTTCTAACTCAGGTAAAGTAATATATACCGGTTGGTATGGCGGATATGGCAAGGTTGTGATTCTTGACCATGGTCAAATCAACGGAAAACCTACAACAACATTGTATGCCCATTTGGATTCCATTTCAGTATCAAACGGGGCTTATGTTAATCAAGGGCAAGTTATCGGCAAAGAGGGTACAACAGGATATAGTACAGGTCCTCACTGTCACTTTGAAGTACGTGTAAACGGTAAACCGGTAAATCCGTTAAATTACATTTAAAATAAGGAATAAGATATGAATAAGCTGAAATATTTTATAATTACAATAGGAGTTATGTTTGTTACATTACCTGCATTTTCAATAGAAGATACAATTATGCTGCAGGAACAATCTTCAAATTTTAGTGAATTGGGTGATTATACAGGAGATAACTTTTTTCAATCATATTACGAATTAGAAGAAAATAGAGATAAAGAAAATTTAAAACTTTATGAAAAGTATGAACGCTCTTTTAAAACTCAGTATGATACAGAATTTGACGCTTGGACAGCAAGAAAAAGCAAACCTCCTTTAAAAATATTGAGAGAAAAAATATTAGCAACAAAAGATGCAATTAAAGAAAAAATAACAAATAAGAAGGTTAAAAAGCAAGAATATGTCTCTGTTGATGCCAACGGTATGCCGATAGAGGAATCTGTTGAGGAGGAGAATGAGGTTTTAGCAGAAGAAGAGAATCTTGTTCAAACAATTGTAAGATGCAAGGTTACAAAATACTTACCCGAGACCGGAGAAATAGAAGGATATGGTGGTATACATATTACATTTCCGCAAGATGGTATAAACATGTATTCAGATAGAATGACTTATAATACTGAATCTGAAATAATTCAGTTATTTGATAATGTTAAAATTATTCAGCAGAATGGTGATGAAATATTTGGTGATTACATGAAAGTTGATATGAATGATGAATCAGGTATTTTAACAAAACCGAAAATGGATAATTCTGTTATACAACTAATTGCAGAAAACGGATATATGTTTGGAGATACAATGGTTACTGAAAACGGAAAAATTGTATCAACTTCCGATGGTAAAATTGAGATGCTTGCATCGGGTTTCGGACAAGCTGTAAGACAGCTTGTTATACCAAGAGAAGAATTAAATTACATGATAAATGATGTAAATAGCAACAAATATATGATAAAAGTTAATGAAATAAGAATAGATTGTAAAAATTCTCATGACACAATAAAATTAAAGCAGCCAAAAATTTATTCAACAAAAACAGGAAGGAAAATTTTTGCATTACCGTCAATGACCTTATATGCAAACAAAGAAAGAGATTACGTTGAAGGAAATTATCCTGAGTTGGGTTCGTTTGGCGGGTTTGGTATGTTTGCAGGTCCCGGATTTGTATTTGAAGCTCCGTTTGGTTCAACTTTGAAAGTTTTACCGACAGTAAACTATAAAAATAAGTTTGGTTTTGGTGGTTTGGCAAGATTCCAAAGCGGCAGTAACAGAACTGATTTTGGTTATAGTACTGCATCAAATATGTTTTTGTTAAAAGGTTTACAACGTTTGGATGACCATTTATTCTTGCAATATGGTGCTAATTCTTATATGGATAATTGGTTCTTAGGTTCATCTTGGGTTGGTTATGGCGGTGAACTTTTATATGAGAAAGGTCATGAATATAGTGACTTTTTATATAAAGGTGCAGATTTAGATTTTAGGTATAGAGTTACGGCAGGTATATTAAGAGAAAATGAAAAAAATGGAAGCAACAAAAAACGTAAAGGTTATCATAAAATGTCTACGGCTCGTTTCCGATATATGGCACAGATAGATCAAACTTTATTTTCACTGTTTGATGATGAAGAAGAACGTGAGCATTATGATGGTTGGCGTAGAGTAAAATTAAGCTTGGTAGGTCAGGGCTCTGCTGCTTTATATGGAACAGGTGATACCCAAATTATAGGTAGAATTGGTCCAAGACTTAATACCCAATATAAAAACTGGGCTCAGGATTTTGGTTATTTCCTTTCATCAGCTGAGGATAATACTCCGATGGAAACATTGGATTCATACAGATACGGACGTTCTTGTGTATATCTTCGTGAATATTGGAGGGTAAGCAGATATTTAACATTAGGGCTATATACGTCATATAATTTAGCCGGTAGTGTATATGACTATCAATCAAATAAACGTACAAGATTAAGAGAAGCTACATTTTACGTAGCATTGGGTCCTGACGATTTTAAAGTTAATTTGGGTTATGACTTTATAAGAGAAAATACTTATTTCGGTATATCAATGGCTATGAATACAAAGGGGACAACTGTTGATTATAAAAAATTCGAAATAAAAAATCCTGAAATGTTCGGAAAAACAAAAGGTCCTGAGAATGTTTTAGAAGACAATAAACAGTTTACACCTCCTCCAAGTCCATATATTACCAAAGCTGTTGTAAGCGATGTAGAAGACGCAACTACCGTTATAAAAGGAGAACCGTTGTAATGACCAGAAAAGAAATGGAACAATTAATTATCGAGTACGGTAAAAAAATGTGGCAAAAAAATTTGACTCCCGGAACTTCCGGTAATATTTCCTGCCGTTACGATGATAAAATTCTTATTACAGCTTCCGGTAGTGCTAATTCAAATCTAAAAAACAGCGATATTGTTTTAATGGATTATGATGGTTTTGCGCAGGAAGATGAAACTAAAAAACCTTCAAGCGAAAAACTTATGCACATTGCAATTTACAAGAAAAGACCTGATTTAAATGTTATATTGCATGTTCATTCACCGTATTTATGTTCATTTGCCGCTGCGCATGTTGCATTGGATAAACCTGTTATGGCTGAAAATACTTTTTATTTCGGAAAAATCCCGTTAGCTGAGTATGCTCTTCCTTCATCAGCTGAGCTTGCCGAAAATACCGCCAAATTTTTTGATGAATATGATGCTGTATTAATGGCAAATCACGGATTTGTTGTTGCATCGAATAATATCGAAGATGCTTATAATAAACTGGAAATAGCTGAATCTTATGCTCAAATTGTACTTAATACTTATTTGCTAGGCGGAGCTAAATTATTAACGAGTGAACAGGAAAAAGAAGTTTTGTCATTAAGAGGCTGAATAGGGATTGACAAAGCTTAAAAAATCGTAAATAATGATAATATATTACAAAGATAGCAGGAGGTAATATTAGTATGAGAAATATTAAACCTTTAAAACATTTAACTTTAAAAAATGCAGTAGCTTTTACTCTGGCAGAAACGCTAATAGTAATTGGTATAATAGGCGTTGTATCAGCACTGACATTGCCGAACTTAAACAGTTCAACGGGTGATAAAGAGAAAGTTGCTAAGGTTCAGAAAATATATCAAAATTTGAATGACGCATTAGGTCGTGCAGAAGCTGTATATGGACCTTTTAATACATGGTTTATAAATGATACTCAAAATGCTGACAAAGCAAAACGTGCAGGTGAACGTATAACTGAATTTATGAAAGCTTCAAAAACTTGCGGTTTAGGTACAGGAAAAGGTTGTTTTACCGGTGGTAATTCTAAACTATTACATGGAAATGACAATGCGGATGCTTTTGATAGTAATGCAAATTCGTATAAAATTATTACAGCAGATGGTTCTTCAATTTCAATAGACCCAAATTTCATTATAGTTGATATAGATGGTCCTACAAAAGGTAAATACACATGGGGACAAGATATATTTTGGTTTAATTTTGATGATACAAATGGTGTTATTCCTGAACATTACGATATTACATTCACGCAATTGCTTGACTATTTAGCAACCAACAAAGGTAATTCTGCTGCGGCTTGGATTATAAGATACGAGAACATGGACTATCTGCAATTAACAAATAAAAATGGTACTTGCAAAAATGGTAATGTAATGACCGAAGCAAATCCAAGATGTAAGTAGTTATTTTTTTAAAACTTTTGTTTCAGAAGATAAGACATACGTCTTTATGACGTTTGTCTTATCTTTTTTTATTATTTTTATAGGCGGAGTTTGGAATTTATACACAATGTAATTATATAATGTAATTATGTTAAGTTTCATCGGTATTTAATGTATTTTGAGGTTATTTTTTGGTAAAATAAAACTTAGTTACAGGTCATAAATATGAGTTTAAAACAAAAGTTAATATTGATTATGGTCATAATTTTGTCCGTAATCGCAATAATAATTGTAAATACTTGGAATGGTTTTCGCTCTGAATCTGACAGTCTGCGTACTTATGCACAGGCTTTGGAATTATACAAGGCTCAGGATTATCATAAAGCTTATAATGCATTTTCAAAAGTCTCTGTATCATCTACTCTTAAACCTGCCGCAATCTATCGTCAGGCAAGATGCGCAGAGTCTTTGCAATCTCCAAAACTTGTTATGAAGCACTATAAACACTTAATCAGAAACTATCCTAATTTTGCTTTATCTGTCAGAATTAAATATCTTTTAGCTCAAAATATTTATGAACAATCACCCAAAAAATCAAAAAAATATTTTAAATCAATTGTAAAAAAACATCCAAAAAGTGAATATGCTATTGCTTCAAAGTATTATTTAGGCTTAATCCAAATAATGGAACTTGAAGGTATTACAAATCAAACAAAGCTTGCTCTTGATATTCAAAAGGCGGAAGATTATTTTAAAGATTACTTGAAGGATGCTCCTGCAGGTCGTTATGCAATTTCTTCAATAAATAAACTAAAAGAATTGAATGTAAATACTCTGGGCGGTGAAGATAATCTTATTATTGCCCGTTCTTATTACGCTTTGGGTGAGTTTGTACTTGCGGCAAAACATCTTGATAAAACTAATATCGCTTATAGTTGGTGCGATATGGTTAAAAATTACTATGAATTAAGAAATTATGCAAAAGTTAAAGAAATAACAGAGAAAGGCATGTCATCATATTCTCAGTATGTTGAAAAAGAGGATATGTATAAGGCTGTTGATTTGTATTTACTTACTCAAACAGGTAATAAAAATAATGCAATTGCCTATTTATTAGATTTGTCAAAGGGTAAAGAAGGCGAGGATTATCTTACATATATTACTTGCAATAATTCATCACCTGATTTAAAGGATGCTTGTTATGATAATCTGTATGCAAGATTTCCAAAAGGCAGATTTGCAGCGGATGCCTTATCTAACATTATTTTTGCAAATGTTAAAAACGGAAGATATGCGGTTGCTAAAAAATTAGGTCAGGAACATTTAAGTAATTTCAATAAGGTTAATTCAACGCCGTTTGTTTTGTTCTGGATGGCAAAAGCGGAAGAACGTTCAAAAAATTATGAAGGCGCAAGATTTTATTATAAAAAAGTTATGGAAATCTATCCTGATTCTTACTACGCATACAGGGCTTATATTGATATGTACAGGGTGGAAGAACCTTTGTTTATAAAAGATTTAGCGGATATGCCAATAGTTTTCCCTTATGAAAAATCAAGGGATGGGAATTTGGTTGTAAAACTCGCTTTATTAAAGGATTATGGGCTGGTTAATGAATTATGTAAAAATGATAAATTCGTTCAAAGCTGGCTTGCCTATGAAAGAGGAGAATATAATACATCTGTCGTTCTTGCACGTGATGCTATGGAAAAATTAGACAAAAAGCCTCCTAAAACAGATTTTAGATGGCGCTTGGTATATCCTGTTCATTATTACGATACTATAAAAGAATTTACGTTGAATAATAATCCTATTCTTTTATTAGCTATGATTAAAGAAGAAAGTCATTTTGACGAAAAGGCAGTCAGTTCTGTCGGTGCAAGAGGCTTAATGCAGTTAATGCCGCAGACCGCAAAAGAATTAAAAATATCTTACGGATTGAATTATCCTGATGAAAATTATTTGTTTAACCCACGTTATAACATTCAGCTTGGAAGTATGTATATGTCCAATTTGAAAAAAATTAATGACGGAAGTGAATTCTACGCAATACTCTCATACAACGGCGGAGCCGGCATGGTTAGAAATTGGAGAAATAAACTTGTATATTCGGACAGGGACGATTTTCTGGAACAAATTCCTTATTCGGAAACTCAAAACTACCTTAAAAAGGTTTACAGAGCTTATTGGAATTATGCCAGAATTTACGGCTCGGAATAAATTATTTTAGCAGCATGCAATCGCCGTAAGAATAAAACATATATTTTTCTTTTATAGCTTCTTTGTAAGCTTTAAATATGAAATCTTTGCCTTCCAATGCACTTACAAGCATTAAAAGTGTTGATTTAGGAAGGTGAAAATTTGTTATTAAGTTATCAACAACTTTAAATTCATAAGGCGGATAAATAAATAATTTTGAAGCTGATTTACAAGCTTTAATTTCTCCAAATTGCTGATATGCGGTTTCAAGAGTTCTAACTGTTGTTGTTCCTACTGCTACGACTTTTTTACCAAGCTTTTTCGCTGAATTGATTTTATTAGCGGTTTCTTGCGAAATTTCAAATTCTTCCGAATCCATTTTGTGGTCTAAAATGTTTTCGCATTTTACGGGTCTGAATGTTCCTAAACCTACTGTTAAATTTACATACGCTATTTCAACTCCCTTGTTAGCAAGTTGTTTTAAGGTTTCTTCCGTAAAATGCAATCCTGCTGTCGGTGCAGCAACTGAACCTTCATTTTTTGCATACACTGTTTGATATCGCTCATAATCAAGATTCTTACGCTCATCATCGGTCATTTTTCTTTCAATGTATGGCGGAAGCGGTATGTTACCTACTTTGTCCAAAATTTCATACAATATTCCGTTATATATCAGTTCAATAAGCCATTTCCCATCGCCAAGATTCTGTAAAGCTTTTACACTCAAATCTTCTGAAATTTTTATAATCGTTTCTTCTTTTATTCTTTTAGATGGTTTTATTAATGCTTCCCACTGTTTATTGCCTTTATCTTTAAGTAAAAATGTTTCAATTAAGGCACCGGTTTCTTTTCTACCGAAAAGTCTTGCAGGAATTACTTTTGTATTATTTAAAACAAGAATACAATTTTCATCTAAGTAATCAATAATGTCATAAAAATGCTTGTTTTCAATGGTTTGATTAACTCTATCCAAAACCATCATTCTGCACTCATCACGTTTTTCGCTGGGTGTCTGCGCTATAAGTTCTTCCGGCAGTTCGTAATCAAATTCGCTTACAAGCATTTATTCTTTATTTTCAACCTTTTTTGCTTTTGCTACAACTTTATCATCAATTTTTTGTTTTTTTAATTCGTCTTCTTTTTCAAGTTGTTTATTTATAACAACGGTTTGAATTACCTGAATAATGTTACTTGAAATTAAATACAAAAGAACACCGGCAGGAATTGGAATGAATACAAATGTTGCAGTCAACATTATTGGCATAAACGTATTCATTGATTTTTGAATAGCTTGCTGCGCAGGGTCTTGATTTTGAGTTTTAGTTGTTGCCATCATAATTTTTTGTGTAGCAAACATTGTTAGACCGAATAGTGCAATTAAAATCAAAACGTCAATATGTAGTGAGGATTTAACTTCTTTTGTAGGCACATTTGCAACAAGTAATCCGTCTTTTCTTTCAAATGTAATAAGTTCCGATTCTTTTGTCTGCAAGTCGGTTATTGTCATTTCAGCTTTTTGAATTTTATCTAATTGGCTGAATTTTAAATCTAAATTATCAAGACTTACCTTGAAATCAGCAGGTTGACCCGGAGTTAACTCGCCTTGAATTTCAACAGCTTTGTTTGGTTTGGAAATTTTTACATTATCAAGAATTTCATCTTGTGCTAAATAAACTTTTGCTGTTTTACCAAGCATAAATGAATCATATTTAGATACGCCTAAAACTCCGTCATTCGAAATCCCCGCATTTGTTTTAAGTGTTGCATCAAGTCTGTTTATGAATAAGAATTGAGCATCACCGGCAATTTGTATGAATTGAGGACTCATTAATGCTGAATACAAAAGAATGAAAATTGGCATTTGAATTAATAATGGAAAACAACCTGCCATAGGGTTGAACTTATGTTCTTTGTAAAATTCCATCATTTTTTGCTGCATTTGCTGAGGGTCATTTTTGTATCTTTCCTGAATAGCTTTCATTTTAGGTTGCAATATTTGCATTGTTCTCATAGAGCGTTGTTGTGAGACACCTAATGGCCACATTGCAAGTCTTACAAATACAGTCAATAAAATGATACCTACACCAAAACCGCCAAAAATTGATAACGATTTAAGTATTTCGATAGTAATTGTTATAAAATCCATAATTTATATCCTTTTTGTTAGTGTAAATCTAAAAAAGAACCGTCTTTTAGGACGGTTCTTTCAAAATGGTCGGGATGACACGGTTCGAACGTGCGACCCCTTCGTCCCAAGCGAAGTGCGCTACCAGCTGCGCTACATCCCGTCGCCATTTCCTGAAACAATTCTATAATAAAGAAAATTTTTCGTCAAGTTTTATTCTTTTATAACTTCAATTTCTTCATAATCGGTTAAGTATGGCAAATGAGCTTCTGTTATCAGTTCTCCGGGTAGTAAAATTGCAATTCCCGGCGGACATTCGGCGATTACTTCACCTGAAATTCTTCCTATTGCCTCAGATTTTTTTATAATTTCTTTTTCCATATAAAATGCATCTCTAAGTTTATATTTTATATTAGGAATTAGCATAGGGGTATGTTTTTTGTTTTCAAGATGATATATATCCGAATAATCTGTTTGAGTTATTTTTTCAAGACAATCGGCAAGGTATTTTATTTCGGAACGCTTATTGCCTAAATTTACAAGCATTAATGCACCTACATCAGAAGCACTTTCCACTTCTATATTAAAATCTATTTCTAATATTGACTCTAAACGCTTTCCGGATAGCCCGTCAACTTTTATAAATACTTTTGTTATATCTGTTTTAAATCCAAAATCGGCCTTTAATTGCTGAATATTTTGCATTTTATCAATTCTTTTACGCAAATATTTTGCATTTTTTATTGTTCGTTCAATTTGTTTTTGACCTTCTTCGCTTGAAAGGTGTGCTCTTGCAGCATCAAGGCTTGCTAAAAGAATTAAAGAAGGGCTTGTTGTGTGTAAAAGTTTCAATGCTCTTTCTATTTTATTCACATCGAGCATAGAATTTTTTGATATGTGTAGCATTGAACTTTGGCTCATGCTTCCGCCGGTTTTGTGTAATGACTGAACAACCGCATCGGCACCCAATTGCAGAGCCGGAGTCGGGAATGAGTTATTAAAATTCCATAAACTTCCGTGTGCTTCATCAACAATTAAAGGAACTTTATGCTTTTTACAAATTTCACTTATTGATTTAATGTCGGATATTACACCTTCATATGTCGGATTTGTAATCCAGACTGCGCCGACATTTTTTGTCGTTTTTAATAAATGTTCTATTTTTTCAGGTCTTATACAACCCCATAATCCCCATTCTTCCAATTTCTCAGGTACAAGCCATACAGGTTCTGCGCCTGATATAATCATACCTGTCAGCAATGAACGGTGGCAATTTCTGTTTGTAATTATTTTTTGTCCTTTTTTGGTGATTCCCATCGCAAGTGCAAGATTACCTATTGTTGAACCGTTAAGTAAAAAGAATGTTCTTGATGCACCAAAAGCTTCTGCTGCAAGTTCTTGTGCTTTTGCGATAGCACCCGTTGGAGGTGTAAGAGTTCCTAAATTATCAAATTCATCAGTGGTATCAACTTTTAGAGCCTTTGAACCGATTAAATTTTTAAAAGCCTTATATACTCCGCCCCCTCTTGTATGTCCCGGAATATGAAATTGAAATGAAGGTTTGTCATAAGCATTTTGCAACGCTTCTACAATAGGAGCTTCGGTTTTTGTTTTTTTTATATTTTTATTTTTTATGTTTTTTGCCATATAATTTCCTTTTTTTAGAAAATAATATTACAAAAAAAATATTTTATTTACAACATGTTTTGTGCAATAATGGTATTGGTATGAAAAAGCTTTTTATTAGTGTTTTTTTATATGTTTTTTTTAATGGCTTTTCGTCTTGTTTTGCGCAGGATGAAGTTTACCTTGCAATAGAAGATACTCAGCCTAAATTTTTGGAAGAGGTTAGAATTGAACAACCTGAAATTAATCCAAATTTAAATGAGGGAGAAAATTTTGTCCCTGAATTATATGAAAAGACAGATGTTACCCCTCAACCTATGGCAGCTGAAGTTGAATATGATATATTGTATGAGACTAAGGGTTTGCTTTCAAAGTATAAAAATTTTAAATTTGAACACGGTCCGATAGAAAGAATGGAACCTATTTTTGCGTATCAGGGTCAAATGAATTTTAATTTTTTAGATACAAAATATAGTACAAAATTCATTGAACCTACATTAGATTTTGGTTTTATCGGCAAGTTTAGTGAACAACCTATAGAATATAGATTTTTGGTAAATTTTGTGCCTCTTGAAGGGCAAAGTTATCTTCAATCAATGTTTAAGGATGATTTTATAATTTTAAAATATATTCCTCATAATGACATTACAATTGGCAGTTTTAGGACTCCTATCGGTGTAGAGGGTGGAACAAGCGGATATACAATACCATTTATTGCTCGTTCTCAACTTTCTAGAAATTTTGGCTCAGTAAGGGGCGTAGGTGTAAAAGTATCAGGTGATTATGATTTGTTTGAATATAATTTAAGCTTAACCAGTTCCGGCAGAAACTGGAAAAATATGTTCAGAGGAACAGAATTTACAGGCTGGGTAAATGCCAAACCTCTTGGTAAAACTGATGGTAAATACGGTGTGCTTAAAGTCGGCGGTGGTTTAAACGCAGGTCACAGAGAGTTTGACTATAATGTCATTGGTGCATATTTGTCTTACAAGTACAAAAAATTTGCTATTGAATGTGAATATGCAGCTTCACACGGTTCAAACGGCTTAACAGGACTAACACGAAATAACGGACAGGGCTTTTATACAACTTTGTCATATAACATAACTAAAAATTTGCAATTGCTGGCAAGATATGACGTTTTTAATTCTGATACTTCAAAATCGCATCACCGTGATACGGAGTACACAGCAGGATTGAATTATTACATAAAAGGCAGTGCTTTAAAATTTATGCTTAATTATGTTTTTTGTCAATCTGATTACAAACCGAATTCAAATCGAATAATTTTCGGAACACAAATTATTCTTTAAAATGCTCAAATGCCCGTGTATTGCGATTTAGAAGTTATTTACAAAACTTAATATTAAATCTGATAAAAAGCAATTTTTTATAAGAAAATAACTTTTTATAATTACGAGAGATTATTAGAGAGAAAATATGACACCTGTAAACACACAATTTAATTCAGCATTATTTTCAATGAATTTTCTTAATACTGCTTGTAATTCAGGTTCTTTCTCTTCTGTTGACTCAAGTATTTTTAATTTTGATTTCTCTAATATTAATAACAATAACATTTTATTTTCTCAAATTTCTCAAAATTCAGGATTTAATTTCCAAATGCCTGTTGTACAGGTTCCAAACTTTGATTTACAAAAGATTTTAAACTCTTTTAATTTTGGTTCATTATTGACCAATGCAGGTAGAAATACAACTCTTGGCAATGTTGATTATTCAAAATATGGTGATGCAAATGCTAAAAAATTGCAGCAGTTAACCAGAGAAACTCAAATCAAAGTTATGCAAGTTATGGATTATGCTCGTTCATTAGGCTGCGAAGTATCAATTATAAGCGGTAAACGTACTCAAGCTGAACAAGATGCATTACGTGTTAAATATGCAGATCAACCGGGCAGAGTTGCTCCGGGTAATACTTCAAAACACTTAACCGGTAAAGCTGTTGATTTAGGTTTTACAAAAGATGGTAAACGTGCAAGCCACGAAATTTATGCAAAAATCGGTCAATATGCAAAATCAATCGGTATGCGTTGGGGTGGCGATTTTACCGCTTGCAGAGAAGAATGGCACTTTGATATGGGAGCTTAATACTGTTTTAAATTTTTAATTTAAAATCCTGTTCATATTTTTGTTTACAAAAGTTTACATGTGTTATAAAAAAAGCAATTTTTTATAAAAAAATAACTTTTTATAGATACGAGAGTTTACAAGAGAGAAAATATGACACCTATTAATTACAACTTTAACAGTTTTATTTTTTCAAGCAATCCGTTTATGGGTTTAGGTCAAGATATTTTCTCTGCTGTATCAAGTGCTAATATGGCCGGAAGTTTAGGTCAATTTGGTTCATTAACATCAGGTTTTAATTTTAATTCTTTCTCTCAATTCAACTCTTCTTTCAATTTTCAAATGCCTGTATTCAATGTTCCAGCATTCAACTTCCCAGCTTTTAATTTTAACTTCTCTTCTAATTACTCTCAACCAAGAAGAACAAATGTTTCATTAACAGGTAAAAGAGCACAAGATGCTGTTCGTTTAGCTGAATCTCAAATCGGTGTTAGAGAAATCGGTAATACAAACAACGGTGCTGATGTAAGCAAATACAGAAACGGTGTTGAAAACGGTGTTGCTTGGTGTGCATCATTTGTTTCTTGGTGCTATGGTCAAGGTCAAGGTACTAATAACGCTTCAACTTTCGGTTATGATGCTTCTTCTCAAAACATAAGAAGAAAAGCTGAAAGTGCAGGTTTCTACCAAACAGTTCAATCCGGTTATGTTCCTCAAGTTGGTGATATTGCAGTTTGGAACTATGGTAACAACAAAGGTCACGTAGGTATTATTTCAAAAGTTTATCCGGATGGTTCTTTCGATACAATTGAAGGCAATTGTGATAATAAGGTTCAAAAAGTAAGACGTTCAAGAAATACGCAAGATTTAGTAGGATTTGTTCAAATGAATGAATGGATTGCAGCTACTGAAAATGGTTCAAGAACATCTATTGTAGCGTAAGATTTGTGTAAAGGTAAGGAAAATATAATGTGTGTGGGGTTGATAATTCAACCCTTTTTTATTGTTCGTATAAAAAAAACCTCACAGCTTTTTGTGAGGCGATTGAATTAGTGTACATGCATGTTATAGCATGCTTTTAGACATGGCAAACATGTTCAAAAATCTTTACAATTGACCTGTAATATGTGTAAATGCTAAAATTATATTATAAAGTTTTGTTTGGTGGGTAGTATGACTGAGTTTAAAAACGAATTTGATTTTTTTATAAGACAAAATACTAAATTTTCCAGAAAAAATTATTCTCCGAAACCTCAAAATGTATCAGATTTAATTCCTCCTTCCGAATATGATTTAACAATTTTAAAAAATGATATTACAAGACAAAATTGTCAGGAAAATTTGTATATTCTTGATATCCTTGATAAATATTTTAAAGTCTATCCTAAGGAAGATTTAAAAGTTTTGGATATTGGTTCTAAAAGTTGGAATTATGCAAAGGGAGAATATATTTTTTTTAATAATCATTGCCATCATTTGGAAATGACGGGTGTGGAACTCGATGCGTACAGACTTTGTTGGAATTTGTTCAGCAGATACGAAATTGCAAGATATAACATAAAATATTTGCCTTTTACTAACTATATTGCAGATGATTTTATGAATATAAACGGAAAATTTGATTATATAACGTGGTTTTTACCGTTTGTTGGCGAATATCAACATAAAAAATGGGGGCTCCCTATGAAGTATTTTATACCGGATAAAATGCTTAAACATGCGCACGATTGTTTGCAAGAAGGCGGAGCAATGTTTATTGTTAACCAAGGAGAACCGGAATTCTGGCTGCAAAAACAATTATGCGATGATTTAAATATTCCGTATCATGAAATAGGAATTATACGAAGTGAATTTTCACCGTACAGACTTCCGCATTACGCAATGCTTGTTTTTTGATATAATATTTATAAAAAAGGATTTAATATGAAAAAAATACTTATTATTACTTTAATAGTTTTTTCAATGACCACTTGCTGTGCCTTTGCTGCTAAATATAAGGTTAATACCTCTGGTGTTGTTAAAAACAACGGTAAAGTGGTTTCGCCAAGTACAAATACGCAAAATCCTTATAATGTCTATAATGCTTCAAATTATGTTGAGTCAAATACTGTAAATGCAATTCCTGTAAGCACTATTGAACTTGTAATGGATTATTCAGGAAGTATGTCTAATTGGATTATTCAGGCAAAACAGGCTATGTCGCAAATTATTGCCCAAATTCCGTCAAATACAAATGTGGGATTCAGAGTTTTCGGGCATGATAATTTCGGAGCAAATCCTAATAGTAACAATACCTTAGCAGAAGTTAAAAAAGTTGTTAAAAAGAACGGCAAATATAAAGTAGTTTCTCAACAGGATAAAACAATAGGGTCTACAACCGGATATTGCTCTGCAACAGCTCAGGTTTCGCCCATTATGAGAGCTAATACTAAAAGCCTTTTAAACGGTATGAATTCTGCTTCAATAGGTGGTGCTACACCTCTTGTTTATGCATTAGACAGAGCTGTTTATCAGGATTTTGCAGGCATGGACAAGTCTTATCCTAAAAAAATAGTTCTTGTAACGGACGGTGGTGAAAATTGCGGAGGCGATCCTTGCGCTTTTGCAAAAAAACTTGTAAGCAGAAGAAACGATGTGCATATAGATGTCGTGCTTGTATCAGGATGGTTCAATAATAAATTATCTTGTCTTGCTGATGTAACAGGCGGCAAATTGTATAAAGTTAATAATTTATCTAATTTCTCAACAGTGTTAACACAATCGATGACTTCACAGCCTAAGGAAATTCCAGCTCCGACTCAGCAATATGAATATTATGGTGATTAGTTAAGATAAACTTCAAAATTGTTGTGATACATTTTTACAATTAATTTTAGTGTTTCATTTTTGTAGCCTGATGGCGGGGCATTATATGAATATACTTGTCGTAAAGCGTTATATACTGCTTCATTTAGGCTGTCATTATCGGATAATTTTGTAGGTGCTTTGTTTGTAAGTACACCGCTCGAAGATATTTTAAAAGAAAAACTGCATTCTCCATCACCTACAATTGTTGTAAAAGCTATTTTTGAAGCAATATGATTTCGCAATTTTATTTTGTAATTAGCAAGTTCCTGAGGATTTGCTTTAGGTGCGGTCATTGAGGTTTTATTTGTATTGGTGTTTGTCTTTACAACTGGTTGTGACTTTTTAACCTGCGCCTGTGGAGTTGGTTTAGTAATAGGAGGCTGCGTGTTTTGAACTTGTTGAACAGGTTGTTTTATTACTTCATCTTTTTTTTTTGAATTATTTTCTGTTGTTTGTTGTGGTTGTTCTGTTGTTGTATTACTTGTGTTTTGATATGCAGAAATACCTTCTGTTGAATTATTCCATAAATTTTCTATTGATGGAATATTTGTGGTTTCTGTTTTTTGTACTTCTTTGTCTTCTATTTCATTTTGCGGCTTTGGATTTGCTACAAATAAAATTACAATAAGTGAAAGTAATATACATATTGAAAAAATTATTATTGCATAAGGTTCAATTGCGGAAGTCTTTTTAACGGTTGCCTTTATAGTTTCCTGAGGCATTTCTGTTGATGTTGAAGCTATAATATCCTGTTTTGTTTCAATCGTCGTTGGTTTATCCGATTTAGGTTGTTCTAGAACTATTTCTTCAAAGGTATCATTACCGCAATCGCAGTAATCAGGTTTTGTTTGGTATTCTGTGCCGCATTCTTTACATTTAAACATTTTATCCTCACTTTTTAATTTGTTCTGTATCGTTGTAATCTTTTGGTGTACTGTATCTAGCACTTTGTGCAATTTTCCATCCGCCTTTTACATGTGTTTGAGTTCTTTTGGAACCTTGCGGAAAGTTTAGTATTGAATGTCCCTGATAGCTTCTAATTACAGGTGCTATGTATTGTATTGCATAAGGCGTGTATTCGTGTGTTAATGACATTGTCTGAACATTTGATACTTTTCCGTACATATCTACGTCAAATTCAAATTTAAAAACTGTTCCTTGCGGAATTATCGGTAGTTTTACGTCTTTCATAATTTGATTTTGTAAATTTGAACGCCATTTATTCCATTCAATTTCTTCTTCTTGTTCAGTAAGTGTTTTAGGTTGAGTTAGAGTTTGTTTTTTTGTTTCAATCGGTTTATATTTAGAATCTTTGTTTAATTTTACAGTTGTTTGTTTTGGTGTTTGATTTTGCTTTTGTGTTGTAGTTTCAACTTTTTGTTGAGTTTTTTGCAATTCTTGTGTTTGTGAAACTGTCGGAATATTTTTTTCTACTGTTGTATCAATATTATGTTCGATTATTTTGTAACTTGAATCATAAACAAGAACAGTCTTGTGCATTTTGGGCTCCAATACACAAAGACCAATTGTTGCTATAATCGCTATAATTAGTGATATTTTTAGAAATAAAGAATAATTCATATTAATTCAATTTTGATATTAAATCATCGCAAGCAGATGTTTCGAATTTAGTTCCGCTAAGCATATATGTTTCAGCAATAAGAATAGCGGTAGGAACAAGTGCTGCAAGTCCGCTCAATAATATACCGCCTAAATCTTCACCCCATTGCTGCATAAAATATGATACGTTCATTGAAAATTCAATAAAGATAATAGCGCAGCCGATTATAAATGAATGACGCATTTCTCTGTTTAATCTTCTTATGCCTTCAAGACCGTAAATTTCAACTCCGTGTTGAAGGTAATTGCTGAAACCGTCTTTTTTCAATACATTTGAAGCTTGTATTTTTCTGTTGCAGGCAAAAGCATTTACGAATGCGAAGAATGCAAATACAATCATAACTGATGCCAAAACTAAGAATATTGGGCTGATTCTTAAACTTTGTATTCTAATCCAACCGGCTGCTTCAGGGAAACACATTGCGAGAGTATTAGAAACACCATAAGCCAAGAACGGTGCAGTACATATACCTAGTGCAATTTCAAATACACTTTTTATTTGAAGTGTAAAAATTTTATCTTTTATTGTTTGTATTTTGTTTTGACTTAAATTATTTACAAATCTTTCAATCCATTGTTGGTATTCTTTTACAACTTTTTCAAAATCTTCTCTGTATTCATATTTGTCGAGGTCTTTTGAAATTTCAACGTTGTTGTATTTATAATAACCGCATGCAAAAGCCAATGATGATGCCGTACCGACAAAGAATAATGAAATTAATACCGCAAATATTGGCATCGTTTGTGGTTCAAGATAATATAATACATTTATCAAATATATTGCTATGTAAAACAGTGATGCAAGGACTACCATAAATTTTTCGCCAATTCTTGAAGATTGAGTGTCTTCACCCGATTTATTCTGCAAATATAAGAAAACACCTTGTTTTAAAGTTAACCCTACACCGTAAATAATAAACATGTATATGAATATTAGTTTAAGATTTGTAGACATCTGAATTACAGCACCTGCATCTTTTAGCGGTAAGCCTGTTAAGTAATTTGATACCCCGAACGAACATACAAGCGACATTAGTAAAAGTGCAATGTGTAAGGTTATTCCGCTTTTTGAATTCATTGAAATTTTATGTTTTAAATCATTAATTTCATAAGAAGTTTCTTTATTTATAGCAATTCTTGCCTGTTCCAATTCTGCTTTTCGGTGCTCTATTTTTAACATAGCTGATGCATTTACACCGTTTCCGTATAGTTCTTTTATATCATTTTCGGTTAAATTTTCGTCTGCTAGTTCAGTTGTTACTGAGGAACCTAAAATTTTTACGGTTATAAATTCATCTGTTCCGTCAACCATAATTTTGCAAACTTTATCTACTTCAAGTCTTGCAGGAATTGGTTTACCTTTAAATAAAAACTTTTCATTGTTAAATTGGTTTAAAATATAACATTTATTTGCTTTTACATCATACTGAACTGCAAGCATACAATCAAATTCAACATCAAGTTTTAGGTCAAAACCATCTTTTGAACAAATATTTACAAGCTCTTTATCATTAAAAGTTTTTTCACCGTTTTTTGTTATTATACTGAAAGCCATTGATATCTCCTATCTTCCTATTGCTTCTAAAAATCTTCTTTGTGCTTTTTGTGCATTCTGTTCGTTTGCAACAACGAGCTTTGTTTCACCTAATATCGGGTTAAGTTTTGTTTTTACCAAATCCAACTTTTCTGGATGAGCGTAAACAAACATCATTGAAAGTTCCGGAATATATTTCTGTACAGATTTTATATTTTCCGGTAATGTATTCCAGTTAATTTGTTTTGAAATATTGCCCTCATTTTCTAAATCACCGATAACCACAACTGACGGAACATACCCCTCTTTTTTCATTGTTAAACAATGGTCAAACGCTTTTTTTAGTGCTTCTCCGTACGCTGTTCCGTAATCTTTTTTATCATATTTTGTAAATGCCTCAACTGCTTTTGTAATTCCTGATGTATCAGCAGGTGAGCCTTCATATATTAAGTATGATTTTTCGGAAACTTTTAATATTTTTATTGCATCTTCCGGGTCTAAAATTGAACATAAAGATTTTAAATATTTAATTTCCGTTGGCAGCATTTTTTGATTAGATGCTGATGAATCTACAACAAAAATGATTGCTGATTTGTGAAATTCATCTACTTTAAGGCTTTTTAATCCGGAATATATTAGTTTACCGATTAGCGATACTGCTAAAATTAAAAATCCGAGTGTGATAAGTCTTTTGTTATTCATAATTTTTCCTTTTATAATCCTATTACTACATTTAGTGGTTTTGTAAGAGTTAGTTCCAATTCAGTATAAACAGGAATTTCCGCATCAACCCCTTTTTCAACGGCAGAACCGGCTAAACCTGTACCTGCACCGACACCAGCGCCTATTGCAGTTGATACACCTACATTGGCATCTTTGCTTAACAAGCCTACTATTAATCCTCCTACTGCACCGATTAAAGCTCCTTTTAGTGCGGATGAAACCGTGCTTTGGAATTTGCCGTCATTAGTTATAGTAAAATCGATTTTTTCAGTAGACACCTCATAGACTTTACTCTCAGGTGTTGTAACCTGTGTAAAATTAATTACAACTCGTCCGTTTCTGGAACCGTATGTTGCGTGTCTTGCTTTTGTAAGTTCGCCTGTAACAAGACTGCCTTGCGGAGCTATTGTATAGCCATTGTAAACCCAATCTTCCGTTAATACTGCCGTAACATTATCTCCAATATTTGCATTTGCCGTGTTGATTGGTGTTTGCAAATATGCATTAAATACAGAGCCTTTCGCAACTTGACCTACGTAACCTTTTAAAACATTATTATCTTTTTTTCGATTTGTTGTGCTAATTGTTGCTTGCTGTGCAGGCTCATCAAAAGTATATTTTGATGTTGTATTAGTTAAAATCTTTTGTGCTTGATTTTCAAATGTTGAAATGTACATTGTATTGTAAGATTGTTCAAAAATTATGTTTTGTTTTTTCAATAACTTTTTAATTTCCTTGTCAACTTTTTCGTCTTTACTTGACTGAAAATAATAAAATAAATTTTCACTGCTTGTTTGAAGAATTATCAAAATATAATCCGAACCGTTTTTTGTTGAAATTGCAAGATAAGGATTTTGTTTTGTTATATTATAATTTTTTTCTTTGGTTAAAACCTGAGATACTATATCAGATACAACGCTTTTTTGTGTATTTTTTACAAAATACAAATTGTTTGCAGCAAAACAAATCTGCGTTGATAAAAGATAAAAAGAACAAATAATAATTGCAAAAAACTTTTTCATTGCTCTTTATCCTCTTTAATAGTTGTGGTTGTTGTTTGTTTTGTTGTTGTTATCGATCCGTCATTGTTGAACTTTATAAGATAATCAATAATGCTTAATGAAAAATTTTTGTGCATAACAGGTTTTTGAATACATATTCCTATAGTCGCCAAAACTCCGATTATAGCAAGTGATGCTAAAAATATTTTAGTATTATTCAATTTTATGAATAATACTGTTAAAACTATTGCTGTTAAAAAAACAAATAATGCCAGAATCATATTAACTTCCTGTTAATAATATTATATTGCAAAAATAAGACTGTCTGTATAAGCATTAATTTTATTTAACATTAATTAACTATTGCTTTTGTGTAGATTCAAGCATTTTTATTAAAATCTTTTGCAAATCTTCCTGCGAAACCTCTGCGTTGGGGTCGTTTCCGTATTTTTTATTTAACTCATCCTGTATATCTTTAAATGAATTGTTATCACGTGCGGGAGCGACGTCATTTTTTGTAGTTTCTTGTTTATTCTCGGTTGCATTTTGTGTTTGCGAAATTTCAATTTCATTATGTTTTTCTTTTATTTGGAGTTCTGGATTATTATTGGGTTCAAACTGTTGAAGAATATCATCAATAACTTCTTTTTTTTCTTCTGATGACATTTCACTGTAGGGTTCTTCTGTGTTTTTTGCCGGTTCTGTCAATAATTTTTCAACGTTAGATTTTTCTTTTTTACTTTGATTTATTTGTGCGGGCTGAATTGGTCTTAATATTACAAACATTATTGACGAAAGTAATATAACAAGCATGAATGCAACTATAAAATTACGCATAATTCCCATCCTTTTTTATTTATTGTAGCATAAATACCTTTATATACAGATTATATTAATTTTGACAGTATTGAAAACCATAATAATAGGCAATTAAGACTTGTAATGGGATAGTTTATAACAAGTTTGTAAACTAATGTAACAATTCACCTCAAATGCGCAATTCGCATGGGTTTTATGTTTTTATATATATGTAGTAATTCAAAAACGAACGTTAGTTTAGTTTGGAGTGATTTATGGCTTTAGGTTTTAATTCAAATTTATTTAATACAAATACTGCAAGAAGTAGCGAAACAGCAGGTGTTGTTGCTTCTCATAGCGAAACAGCAGGTTCAATTGCTGCTGCTGAAACAGCAGGTTTGATTGCATCAAATGCTCAAATTGATAGCTTTGATTCAAGCAATCCGTTTGCTCCTGAAATTGATTACAGTCAATATTCATCAGCTCCTGAAACAGCAGGCTCAATTGCTGCTGCTGAAACGGCTGGTATGATAGCTTTCGGTGATATTGAAACAGCAGGTTCAATCGCAGACGCAGGATGCGAAACGGCAGGTTCTGTTGCTGACAGCGGTTCATTCGGTTCAGCAGACAGCGGATTTGTTTGCTAGTTTTAAATATTAAAGATTTAAAAGAAACGAGCCTTTAATGGCTCGTTTTTTTTAGCATGTCTTTTACTGTGTTAATCGGTACCGCAAACCCTATTCCGATGTTTGATATATTATTATCCGGATTATATATGGATTGATTTATTCCTACTACTTCTCCATTTGTAGTTATTAAAGGACCGCCGGAATTTCCGGGATTTATTGCTGCGTCTGTCTGAATTTTATCTTTTGCATAGTCTATCCGAGAAATTATTCCTTGGGTTAAAGTTCCGTTAAAACCAAACGGATTACCTATCGCCATGACTTTTTGACCAACCCTTATATTTTCAGAATTTCCAAATGATATGACATTCAAATTTTCTTTACTCTTTATTGATATTAATGCTAAGTCGGATTTGTCAACTTTTACTATTTTTGCCTTATATACGTGTCCATTGTGAAGTGTAACATCAATTTTTTTGCTCCCCTCGATTACATGTGAACTTGTTAATATTAATCCGGATTTGTCTATAATGCATCCTGTTCCGCTGGAAAGACCTATTGGTAATTCCGCGTCAATTGAAACTATTGCAGGATTAATTTTTTCATAAACACTAATGTATATTAGTTCTTCTGAATCATAAGCAAAAACTACGACGTTTGTAACAAAAATGAAACATATTGTAATAATAATTTTTTTTAGCATAATCCCTAAAATCCTTGTTGATAGTGATATTATAAGAATGTTTATAAAAAAACACTACTACCAATGTAACAAAATTGAGTGTAATTCTTGCGCTTATTAAAGGTTTAGTTTATAATTCACATGAAACTTAACGTCAGGTTTCAATAGAGATATGAGTCAAAATAAGGAAAGGAAATTAAAAATGAGACGTATTGAAATGTTCAAACAAGCTATGAACGAAAAAAGAGCTTTAAAAGTTATTTCTGGTATCAACAACATGGATTTAAACAGAGTTGAAATGATTGTTTCTTCTGCTATCGAAGCAAAAGCTACTGCTGTTGATGTTGCTGCTACAAAAGAAGTTATAGAATTATCTCAAAAATTAATATTAGATATGAATTCTGATATTATGTTGATGGTTTCATCAGTAGTTCCTATGGAATTAGCTAATGCTGTAAACTTGTACAATGTTGATGCTATTGAATTAGGCAACTTTGAAATGTTATATGAACAAGGTTTAACAATGACTTCTGAACAAATTATCAACCTTGTTGAAGAAACTTTATCATTAATTAAAGATCATAGATCAGAAATCTTATTCTCAGTAACTATTCCTGGTATGTTACCTATCGCTGAACAAATCACTTTGGCTAGAAAATTAGAAGATTTACACATCGACTTAATTCAAACAGAAGGTCATGTTACTGAAATGAATACAATGTTAGAAGGTACAAGAATGTTGTTAAATCAAGCTGAATTAACTATTGCTAACACAATTGAATTATCTAAGAACATTGAATTGCCTATCATGACTTCATCTCACATTAACACAGTAACTGCTCAATTAGCATTTGCTGCTGGTGCTAGTGTTATCGGTTGCGGTTCTTGCATCAACAAATTAGAAACTAAAATTTCTATGTTAGCTGTAATCAGCAACTTAGTTGAAATCGCTAACAGAAACGGTATGATGTTGTCTGTATTAAACGATACAAAATTAATGTCAACAACTTTAGTTTAATTAACTAAGCTGTTATAAAAGAAAAGGCAGATACTAAGTATCTGCCTTTTTTATTATAAATCCAATTGTTTTAAAATTTTATTTAATTCATTATTCAATTGTTTATTGTTTTTGAGTTCTTTTTTTGTTTTATCAACCGAATATGTAATAGTTTGGTGACGTTTATTTAAAGCTTTTGCAATGTTTTCATAGCTGTTTTGTAATTTTTCTCGCGCTATGTAGCTTACTATTGAACGAGCATTTGATATGTTTTGAACTCTTGATGTACTTTTTATATCATCCGAAGATAAATCATAAAATTCTGCAACTTTTTCAATAATTTTTTCAATTGTTGGTCTTTCGGAAGTTTCTTCACATTTTAAAACTTTTTGAGCATATTCAAGTGTAATAGGTTTCTCTTCAATATCAGAGTATGCATTAACCTTTGTAAATGCACCTTCTAACTCTCTTACGTTATCTTTATAATATTTTGCAATATATTCAAATACTTCTTGCGGTATATTTTCTATTCCTTTTTCTTTTGCTAAATTGATTAATATTTGAACTCTAGTTTCAAATTCAGGCGGTTTTATTTCAACTACAAGTCCTTGTTCAAAACGAGTACGCAGTCTTTTGGGAATTTCAGGTAAATCTTTCGGTAATTTATCTGATGTTAATACTATTTGTTTATTTGCATTATATAATGTATCAAAAGTATTAAATAATTCATCAATGCATTTCTTTTTGTTTTCTATAAATTGTATGTCATCTATCAGGAGAATGTCTACATTTCTATATTTGTTTCTGAATTTATTCATTGCGGATGTTGTATTTTTATTTGGTACAAATGCTGTTGAATTTACATAATCATTGATAAAATCTTCAGTTTTTATACATTGAAC
>JAFWGJ010000157.1 GCA_017512405.1 bacterium
TATTCATGTTAAAATAATACTTATGAAGAGAAAACCAATAGTTGCAATAGTTGGAAGACCAAATGTAGGGAAATCTACGTTTGTTAATCGTCTTGTCGGAAAGCGTCAATCTATTGTTGATGACATGCCTGGAGTTACACGTGACAGAATTTATTTTGATGTTGAATGGCAAAATAAATGGTTTACCGTAATTGATACAGGCGGTATTGTTCCGGGTGATGAAGATGAAATAATGGTTTCAATTTATGACCAAGCTAAAATTGCTTGCGAAGAAGCTGAAAAAATTATTTTTATTGTTGACGGAAAAGACGGGGTAACTCCTGTTGATGAAGATATTGCAAATATTTTAAGACAAAGCAAAAAGCCTGTTTTTCTTGCGGTGAATAAAGTTGACAGTCCGTCTCAGGCTCTTTATACAACAGATTTTTATTCACTTGCATTAGGTGAACCTATCGGAATTTCTGCACTTCACGGTTCTGGCGGAGTCGGCGATTTACTTGAGATTTTAACCGAAGATTTTGAAGTTGATGATGAAATTGAAGAAGAAACCGATATTAAACTTGCGATTGTGGGCAGACCAAATGCGGGTAAATCTTCTATTGTAAACGCTCTTTTGGGTAAAGAGAGAGTTATTGTTTCAGACGTTTCCGGTACAACTCGTGACAGTATTGACAGTAAACTAACATACAAAGAACAAGATTTTACTATTATTGATACTGCCGGTATCAGAAAAAAAGCAAAAGTTGATTACGGCATTGAAAAATTTGCAGTTGACAGAGCAATTAATTCAATAAAAGAGTGTGATATTGCGATACTCGTTATTGATGCCACAGAGGGGATTTCTGATCAAGACAAAAAAATTTCTTCAATAATTACAGAAGCAGGCAAAGGTTTAATTATTGCCATTAACAAATGGGATTTAATTGAAAATAAACAGGCAAATACAATAAGTCAATTTGAGAAAAAACTTGTTAACGAAATACCGTTTTTAAGTTATGCACCAAAAATTTATATAAGTGCAGTTACAAAACAAAGATTAAATCAAATTTATGAAAAATCAACGGAAGTTTATGAACAATGCACAAAACGTATTTCAACAGGCCTATTGAATAAAGTTGTTAATGATGCTTATTTAATGAATCCTCCTCAAAGTGTTAAAAACAAACGTTTAAAACTTTTATATTCTACACAGGTCAATGTTAAACCACCAACGTTTGTACTTTTTGCAAACAATGCAGATTTAATGAAAGACCATTACAAGCGTTATATAGAAAACAAATTACGTGAAGCTTTTGGATTTTTCGGAACTCCGATTAGAATTTCCGTTCGTGAACGCTCTGACAAAAAGAGGTAAGAATGGATACCTTTGATAAAGTTGGCGATATATTAGACAATTTTGAATTAATTTTAGTTAGTTTATTATTCATTGTTTTTATTTTTTACCTGTTCGCAGCAGGTATAGAAAAATTTGGTATAAAAGGATTTTTTATTACGCTTATCATGCTTACGGCACTTATTGCTTTTAGTCTTTGGATTTTTGATATAACACAGGGACAAAGTTTTTTAGTGCAAGCATTAGCAGAATTTGTTGTTTGTATAACTTTCTATTATGTTATAGAAGCATTCTTAAAAGGTATATTGTAGTATGGAAAAATCTGATTTTATTTTCGAAATATTGGATAAAATAGAAATAACATTAGGTGTAATGTTTCTTGCTGTCGCATTATTTATATGGTGCATGTACAGCAAAGATAAACACGGTAAAAAAGGATTTTTTTATCCGATTTTATTTTTAATATTTATAATATTTGCTTTTGCGGGTATTTTAGCAGTTTGTAAGTCAAATATCGTATGCGGTACAGCCCTTTTATTTCCATATACGGCATTAGTGGTATATTTTGCAGATAAACTTTTTGGTGATAAGAAAAACTAAATCTTCCTTGCAACAAGAAGCCCTGCCGGAAGGTCAAGAATTTCAACCTGATAATTTTTATTGCCTTGAATTGCATCAACAAATGTTTTAACTTTTTCGGCATGAGATGTAATATTATCTGCGGTAATTATTGCACCAGATTTCATATGTTTATCAATTATGTAAAAATAATCAATGTATTGCGCTTTATTAGCATCAATAAATGCAAAATCAATAATTTCGTCTTCAGGTATTTGTTCAAGAATTTCAATTGCGGAACCTTGTTTTATATCGATTATATCTGCTACACCGCAAGTTTTAAAATTTTCTTGTGCAAGAACAATCCTTTTTTCATAATATTCAATTGTTGTAAGATGTCCGCCTGTTTCTTTTAAGGCTTTTGCCAGCCATATACCAGAATATCCGTTTGAAGTTCCAACTTCAACCGCATTTTTAGCATTGACCATCTTAATGAGCATATTTAGAAAATTTCCCGTAGCATGTGAAATATTCCAAAAATCATGCTGTGTTTTTTCCAGATTTTTTAATACTCTGTTTGTTTTTACATCAATTATCATTTGTTTATCTTTTTAACTTTATTTGTTACTGCTATTCCGCTTATCGGTACATTTATCGGTGTTGTTTTTATAATTTGTTTTTTATCTAAATTTAAAACTGAATATTTACCGGTTTTTGCACCTGTTATTAAAGCCAAATTTGTATTATCAAGTCTATAAATACCAGTTGCAAATGAATTTGTATTTAGATTAATTGTTGTTGTAATTTTGTCACTATAAACATTTAATACTTGTAAAACACTATCATTTGCACTTAAAATATATATAGTATTGTTATAAAGAAGCATTTTTACAGGTTTTGCAGCCACTTCAATTTCTCCATACTCCGTTAAAGTAGCATAATCAATAACTGCTATACGATTTCTTGTTCTGCTTGCAATATAAATTTTATTATCTGCATATTCTATGGCGGAAACATTAGGAAATATTCCGATTTCTCTAATTGAATAATCGTTATCTAATTCAACAGACCAAACATCATCCGTATTTTTATCTACATAAATTAATTTTGTACAATCTTGCGAAATAAGCAATTTAGAACATCTTCCGTTAACTCTGATTTTTTGTTTCATATTCATTGTAGGTAAATCAATAACAAAAATAGAAGATTCTGACGGTACTGTAACGTATGCTTTTTTATTTTTCTTATCAATAACTATTTCTTCCGGTTGAGCATTAAATTCAAAAGTTTTTATAATCGCTTCATCCGCAAGCGATATAACATTAAGTTCAAATAAATCATACGAAGTTACAAGTAAAAAATTGTTATATGATTTTAAATCAATAGGAATAGACGGCATTGAAAGAGCATATTCCGGATTAGATTTGTCAGACGGAACTACGTGTATATTTTTTGATTTACAAGTAATAATATAAAAAATTTTGTCTTTCAATTGAGAAACAGTTGACACCAAGTCGTCTTTAACAGTTGTATTTACAGGTTTTTCAACCACTAACTCGGAAGATACTTTTAACCCTTTTTCTTCCTCTGTTGCTATTATCAATCCTCCGATAATACTTTTAATATTTGCAGGAATAATTAAACCTCTTGGAACAAGCATATCCTGAGGTAACAAACCCGTTCTTACCTCAGTAAAAGGTGTTTCCTGATACAAAACAGTCCTTTTTCCGTCTTTTCCATCAATAACTTTTAATAATACAAAATCATTATTAAAAACAACAATATCAGGAAGACTTTTTAAATTTTTACCTTCCGGTGCTGTTTTTTTAATTTCAAGAACCTCAGGATTTTTTATTTTTGCGGGAAATAAAGGAAGGTAAATAGTATTGTCAATAGTAATTAAACCATCAAATCTTACTTCCGCTTTCGGAAAATCTTTTTTTATAAACTTCACAACATTTTCAGGCATATTTGCCGCAGATACAGACAAAATATTAAAAAGTAATATTAAAAATAAAATTAAAATTTTACGCATTATCTAAAAGCCCCTTTTACTTTTTCTTTCAATGATTCTACCGGCTTTTTACCCATATTTATTTCATATAAGCGTTTATATAATTCTCTTTCTTCATCCGAAATTTTTTCAGGTATTTTAACTGTTACAACAACGATATGATCACCTCTTCGGGAAGGTTGCTGAATATGCGGAACACCAGAGCCTCTTATTTTAAGCATGTTTCCGCTTTGGATACCTGCATGAACCTGAATTTTTCTGTTACCGTCAAGTGTTTTTATTTCGACAGTATCTCCTAAAACAGCCTGAGCAGGAGTAATATCAAGTGTTGTAATAATATTTATACCATCTCTGTTAAAGTATTCCGAAGGTTTAACATGCAATACAACATACAAATCACCTGCCGGTCCGCCATTTATACCGCAATCACCTTCGCCGGAAAGACGCATCTTTGACATACTGTCGACACCTGCCGGAATTTTAATTTCAAGTTTCTTTTCTTTTTCAACACGCCCATGCCCCTTACAATTATGGCAAGGTGAACCTATTTTTTTACCTGAACCGCGACAATCAGGACAAGCAGTAATTTGAGCAAATTGTCCAAGCGGAGTACTTGTTACATGTTTGATTTTTCCGCTTCCGCCGCAAGTAGTACATGTAACAGGTTCTGTTCCCGGTTCTGCTCCGCTGCCATGACAAATTTCACATTCTTCCAAATGGTCTATTTTAATATCCTTTTGGCATCCAAAAACTGCTTCTTCAAATTCTATTTCAACATCAACCCTTAAATCTTCACCTTGTCTTGGCGCATTAGGATCATTACTGCGAGCAGAACCAAAACCAAAATCACCGAAGAAAGATGCAAAAATTTCACTTAAATCTCCAAAACCGCCTGCAAAAGGTCCTTGGGTATCAAAACCTGCATTTTTTAATCCGTCTTCACCAAAACGGTCGTAAGTTGCACGTTTATCGTCATCCATCAAAGTTTCGTATGCTTTACCGATTTCTTTAAATTTTTCTTCCGCATCAGGAGCTTTATTAACATCAGGGTGATACTGACGTGCCATTTTTCTGAAAGCACTTTTTATCTCATCTTTTGAAGCGTTTTTATCAACACCTAATATTTCATAGTAATCTGCCATTCTCAGCTATTCCTTTTTAATTACTCGGCGGTTGCTACATTTACAAGCGAAGCTCTTAACACTTTATCTCCTATTTTATAACCTTTTTGAAGTTCAGCAATTATTGTTCCTTCTTCATGTTCATTTGTAGGAGTTTGCATCACCGCTTCGTGGAAATTAGGATTAAATTCTTGTCCTTCTGTTTCAATAGTTTCAAGTCCTGTTTTTTTAAGAGTATCCCTCAGTTGGTTACAAACAAGATTAAAACTGTCCTTAATTTGTTGACAATCTTCAATATTTTCAATCGCTTTTTGCGCTCTGTCAAAATTGTCAAGAACTTCTATAAGCTTTTTCAAAGTCTCTTCTGCACCGTATTTCAAAAGATTTTCACGTTCTTGTGCCTGACGTTTTCTGTAATTATCAAAATCTGCCGCTAATCTTACATATTGGTTATTTAACTGTTCATATTTTTCCTTTAAACCCAAATCATTTTCAGATTCATCTTGAACAGTTGTTTGTTCGGCAGTATCGTTATTATCTAAATCCATATCACTATTAAATGGATTATTTGTTTCCTGTAATTCGTCTTTGTTTTTTTTCTTTGACATAATAAAACCTATTTAATATATATTATAACATCATTTTAATTATACGTTATCAATTTGTATAAACAAGTTATATTTATTTTTTTTTAATTATTTTATTAAAATATTAAGTTTTCATTAATTATTCTTATTTTCAATTAATTTTGATGTATAAATATAATACGAGTTAGATATATATAAACGTAGGGAAATAAATTAGGAGGCTAAAAAATGAAAATCAGACCGATTGGCGACAGAATCGTAATCAAAGTTATTGAAGACACAGCACAAACAGAAGGCGGAATTTTTATTCCTGACAGTGCAAAAGAAAAACCTCAAAAGGGTGAAGTAGTAGCAGTAGGCGAAGGAAAAACATTAGACAGCGGTGAAAAAGCTCCTGTAAGTGTTAAAGTTGGCGAAACCGTTATCTATGAAAAATATGCAGGCAGAGATATTAAAATTGACGGCGTATTATTAAAAATCTTATCAACATCTGATGTATTAGGTGTTTTAGAAGCATAGGCAATTGTCAGTGGAATCAACACACTGCTTGCAATTCACAAAAAAGTTATCACATTATTTTATAAAGGGAAAGAAAAATGGCTAAAAAAATTGTATTCCAAGAAGAAGCTAGAAAAGCATTATTAAAAGGTATTGATGCAGTTGCAGATGCAGTAAAAGTAACATTAGGACCAAAAGGTCGTAACGTTATTTTAGAAAAGAAATACGGTGCACCACAAATCGTTAATGACGGTGTAACAATTGCAAAAGAAATCGAATTAAAAGACGGTTTGGAAAATGCAGGTGCTCAACTATTAAAAGAAGTTTCATCAAAAACAAATGACGTAGCAGGTGATGGTACAACAACAGCATCAGTATTAGCACAAGCTATCGTAAGAGAAGGTTTGAGAAATTTAACAGCAGGTGCAAACCCAATGTCAATCAAACGCGGTATTGATAAAGCTGTTGAATATTCAGTACAAAAAATTAAAGAAATGTCAAAAGAAGTTGCAACAAAAGAAGAAATTGCACAAGTTGCATCAATTTCAGCAGGCAACAACAGCGAAATTGGTGAATTAATCGCAGAAGCTATGGAAAAAGTTGGTAACGAAGGTGTTATCACAGTTGAAGAAAGCAAATCTTTCGGTACAAACTTAAAAGTTGTAGAAGGTATGCAATTCGATAAAGGTTATATTTCACCGTACTTTGTAACAGATGCAGAAAGAATGGAAGCAGTATTAGAAGATGCTTACGTTTTATGTGTAAACAAAAAAATCAACTTAATTCAAGACTTAGTTCCAATCTTAGAACAAGTTGCAAGAGAAGGTAAATCATTATTGTTAATTGCAGAAGATGTTGAAGGTGAAGCATTGGCAACATTAGTAGTTAACACAATGAGAAAAGTAATCAGAGCAGTTGCAGTAAAAGCTCCTGGTTTTGGTGACAGAAGAAAAGCTATGTTAGAAGATATTGCAATTTTAACAGGCGGTCAAATGTTCACAGAGGAATTAGGAACAAAATTAGAAAACTTAACTCTTGATATGATGGGTACAGCAAAACGTGTTACAGTTTCAAAAGATGAAACAACAATTGTAGTTGGTGATTCTACAAAGATGGCTGTAAAAGAAAGAGTTGCTCTAATCAAGAAACAAATAGAACAATCTGATTCTGATTACGATAAAGAAAAATTACAAGAACGTATCGCTAAATTATCAGGCGGTGTTGCAGTAATCGAAGTTGGTGCGGCAACAGAAGTTGAATTAAAAGAAAGAAAATTAAGAATTGAAGATGCTTTAAATGCAACAAGAGCTGCTAATGAAGAAGGTATTGTACCAGGTGGTGGTGTTGCATTATTAAGAGTTCAACAATACTTGGAAGACAGATTAACAAAAGAAGAATTTGCAATGGATGATGAAAAAATAGGATACAAAATCTTAACAGCAGCATTGGATATTCCTCTAAGATTAATCGCAAGCAATGCAGGTGCATCAGCTGATGTTGTAATTGAAACAGTAAAATCCGAAACAGGTTCTTACGGTTACGATGCTTTGTTAAATACATATACAGATATGTTAAAATCAGGTATTGTAGACCCTGCAAAAGTTACTCGTTCAGCATTAGAAAATGCAGCATCAATCGCAGCAATGTTATTAACAACAGAAGCAGCAGTTGTAGAAATTCCTGAAGAAAAAGCTGCTGCAATGCCTGATATGTCACAAATGTCAGGTATGGGCGGTATGATGTAATTTCAAAATATTACGATTTAAATAAAAAAGCACTAAGAAATATTTCTTAGTGCTTTTTATTAATAAATGTAAAAAATTTTTAAAATTAAAATTAAATGATAGCAAAAAAATTTTTGAGGTTTTTTCATGCAAGAGTAGAATTAGAGATATGTTTTAACACATAAAAAGGAAATACTAAATGGATAACATGCAAGTTAATGGTGTAAAAGGTGTTCAAACAACAAAAACCACAGCACCTAAAAAAACAACAAAAATACCTCCTCAAGCTCCGGATACATTTGAGAAAAAAGGTTTTAATATTGAAGATGCAATGAAAACTCTTACGGAAGCAAAAACAGTTAAGGGTAAAAAAGTAACATCTAAATTCAGTCCAGAAACCTTAGAAGATATGCGAAAGATTCTTAATAAATCTCCGGAAAAATGGAATGCGGTAAAAACTCTTGCATCAACACCATTTTTAAAGGGAAATACTATTGCAAATCTTGCAGCAAGACCAAAAGATGTTCTTGATGTAATGGTTCCATTTGCAACAGAACCTAAATCTGCTAAAAAATCAGGTGTAGCAAAATATGCAGAAAAAGATTTGAACCTTTTGGCAGATGTTTCAGAATGTTATGGCTCTGATAAAATTGGTAACGTAAAACCACTTATAAAAACCCAATTATCAGGTAAAAATGTTGCTTTAATTGCTCTAACCCCGGGTTTAGAAAATAAATCAGAAAAAATAGCTTCAAAAGTTTTAGATATGGAAAAAGCTGTAGGGGAAAATTTAAAAGAAGTTGTATTCAATGGTAATGACTATAATACTGAAGAATTTGTAATAAAAGCTTCAGATAAAAAGAACAACATCAAAACTGAAATGCTGGACAAAAACTTAAATCGTTTAGCAATTGAAAATATGTCATTATACCAATCAGGAGATACAATATATCAAATCAAGAAAGTTAATGATTTAAGAAATAATACCGCATCAAAAGTAAGATTGACTATTGGAGATGACGGATGTCCGACAGTTACACATGAAATAAGAGTTGTAAAAGATAAAAACGGTAAAGTTGTAAGAAAAGAATATACTGCACCATCTGATGTAAAAGGTGTATTTGATATTAAGTATGTTGACGCAAACGGCAAAGAAAAAATTGTCAGCGAAGCAAAAGTTGATAAAAAGACCGGCATAACAACAATTAAAAAGGATATGGAATCTCTTGACGGAACAAGAACAATATATTCATATGAGGATGACCCTCAAGGCAACAGAATATCAGATTACAAAATTGTTGATAAAAATGGTAAAGTGCTTTTAAATAACAGTAATACATTTGAAGTTGTTAATGAAAATAAATTTATTTCATCAAAAAATAACCAAAAATATGAAATTACTGTTGATGAACACAACATAAATGTAAAAGATATGAACAAACCTGAACGTAAGGCATCAATTTCTATTGATAAACAAATTAAGGGTAAAAAACAAGAAATTTTAAAATCTTTAAAATCAATGCCGGGTGAAGAATTGTTCAAACTTTCGCAATCAACTAAAAAACTTGTAGGTTCAAAAGATGTTCTTGAATCATATTATAACCCTGAAGATAAGTCTATTCATTCAGGCAGCAATTTATTCATAATTATGCACGAATTAGGTCATGCTCGAGATTTTAGAGATGTAGACGCTTCAAGTGATGAAGCATATGCAGATACATTGTACAAATCAATTTCAGAAAATGAAGATGTTCAAAAAGTATATGATGAAGAAAGAGAAGCATTTAATAAAGCATTCCCTGATACTCAAAGAGACCATATTGATTACTTTATCAACAAAGCAACTCATTACGGCGGGGAATTAGGCGGATTAGGTGAAACAATTGCTGAATCAAATGCATTACTAACAACAGCAAGAACGCATGAATTGTTGGCAATACGTTCTCAATACTTGCAGCAATACTTCCCTAAAACAATTGCAAAATTAGACCAAGTATCTAACGAAGCATTAGCATAATAAATAAAAAAATATATATATTTAAAAAGGGAAACATTATCTGTATAGGTAATTGTTTCCTTTTTATTTTTTGGATATAAATTAAAATAGAAATTATAAAAGGAGCAAATTAATGGAACAAAATGAAACTCAAATTGAAAATTCAAGTGCACACAAACATTGTAATTGCAAAGAAGGTTGCTTAAAATATTTGGTCATTTTTGTAGCAACAATAATTGGCTCATTTTTAGCATTCTATTTGGCTGTTGACTTAACATTTAAAATGTTATTTAGTCCGGAACATCAATTTCGCAGAGCAGAAAAAATGATGCGAAATATGGATAGAGAAATAGAAAAAGAACTAAACAGAGATTTTGGCAAGGAAATAAAAGTTATCGGTAAAACAACACAAAATCCTGTTGAACTGTCAGAAAATAGTGATTCCTATGTTATAAAAATTGCTCTTAAACCTTTTGGCAATAACTCTAAAAATATAAAAATAGATACGGAAGATAATAATATTATAAAAATAGAAGGAACAAATGAAATCAAAAAAGGGAATAATGATAATTTAATTAGCATAACACAAGCTTATAAATTTCAAAAAAATGTTGATTTTAATCAAATGACAACAAAAGAAGAACGTGGAAATTATATAATAAGAATACCATTTAAAGCCGAATAATTCTTAATAAATTTAACAAATCAGCCATAATCATGACAATTAATGATTATGGCATGTTTTATAATAAGTGTGTAGTAGTGTTATTACATTGAAAGGAAATTGAAATGAGTGTTGCAGGTGCAACAAGTTATAATAGTGTTATACCAAGTGAAATATGTCAAAAATACGGTGTGGAAGGCGGTTGTACACAAGTAAAACAACAAAGTATTCCTGAAACATCAACCAATGATATTGTAGAAATAAGCGGTAAAGAGAAAAAGAAGAAAAAGAATTTTGCACAAACAGCAGTGTTGCTTGTTGGCGGTGCAGTTATCGGTTATTGTTTAAGAAAACCAATAGGAAAAGTTATCGGCACCATAACAGATAAATGCAGTAAATTTTTCTCACAAGGAAAACCTGCTGAATTTATGCATAAAGCAAAAAGTTTTATTTTCAGTAAAAAATAAAGATAATTGAGAAATTTTAGGTAAGGAAAAAGGAAAAAAGACAAATTATCAGGCGATTTTAATAAATCGCCTTTTTTTTGAATTTACGAGAAAAATTTTAATAATCTAATAATTCCCATTCCTGCAACAGATTTATGGGCGGAAACATTGGTTCTGTTCAAAATTTCGTCTTTGTTTTTATGGTAATAATTGTAGGAATTAAACAACATTTCTTCATTTTTTAACGTTGGATTAAATCCTAACTTTTCTTTAATTTTAGTTGTATCAAAAACAAAATTTGCAGAAATCATTTTATATTGATATGGCCCTAAAGGTGAAATTCCTAAATAGAAACAAGCTTTCATACAAAATTCCATAAATTTTTTAGGTGTATGAACAAGTTTGGACTTTGAATTTGCTTTCATAATTACATATTCATAAACCTTGTTGAAAGATTTAACATCATCAGAACCAATATTAAAAATGTCGGTTGAATTATAATCAAGAGCTTTTATACAAGCATTTGCCAAATCCTTTGCATATATAAACTGATACCTATTTTCACCGTCACCAACCATCCAGATTTTTCTGTTCTCATCAATAAATTGGAATAAAATACCCAACAAACCTAATCTGCCTTCATCAATAATAGTAGGACATCTGAAAATAACAGAATTTACGCAATCTTTGTAAGACAGAAGTATTTTTTCCGCTACTAATTTAGATTTTCCGTAAATTTCAATAGGTTCTGGTTCTTCTTCTTCTTTCACAGGTTCATCAAAACTTTTACCCCAGAGGCAATTTGTAGAAATAAATATTAGTTTATTGATACCATATTTTTTTGCAAATTCTACAATATTTTTTGTTCCGTCAACATTAGAAGACCATAAATTTTTTAATTCTTTTTTAACGTGAGCCAAAAGAGCAGCGCAATGGAATATAGCATCAAATTTATATTCTTGAAAAACTTTATCAAGTAATTCTAAATTTCTTATATCGCCTTGAATTGACGTAAAATTTTCGTGTTGGAAATCATCTGGTTCTAAATCAATAGATACACATTTGTTGCCATTATTTACAAGAATTTCTTTTAATATAGAGCCAAAAAAACCTGCCCCGCCAGTAATTAAATACGTTCCCACTTTGCACCTCTTTTTATAGAAATAATATCATAAATATATTTATTTTTTAATATAAGTTGATAAAAGAAAAGATTTTATGTTAGAATAAACTTATAAACTTGATATGGGTGTGTGGCACTCTGCCGAAGAAAATGCGAACCATTGAGCATTTTCTGAGAGGAAGGTAGCACAGGGCGCTACCACCACAAAACAAACAATTTAATATGGGTGTGTGGCACTCTGCCGAAGAAAATGCGAACCATTGAGCATTTTCTGAGAGGAAGGTAGCGCAGGGCGCTACCACCACAAAACAAACAATTTAATATGGGTGTGTGGCGCAGTGGTAGCGCAGTTGACTCTTAATCAATTGGTCGCGGGTTCGAATCCCTCCACACCCATTTTTTGAAAGAAGACAAAAGTCTTCTTTTTTTTAGGGATGAGAACCACAAGGCGATAGCCTTGTTTTGGTTCGAGCGCGAACGAGCTGAGGCTGGAAAGTTTTGTTGAGTGATACAATCACGAAATCAAAACTTGGAATTGCCGTTAAACGCGAGTGAGCAAGACAATCCCTCCACACCCATTTTTTGTAGTATTATAGTACACATGAATAAATTTGAAGAATCTATTGAAACACTTATAAATAGTGCTGAATACAATAATTTATTGAAACTTATTGATAAACCTGAATATAAACAAAACCTTATTGAGGAAGATTATTTTTTTTATAAGAGTTATTGCCTGTGTAAACTTGGAAAAGCAAAAGAAGCATTACAGTATTTTGTAAAAGTTTTGTCTATAAATAAATCATTAAAATATAAAATATTGATATATAATTTACTCGATGACATTTTTGTCAATGGTGATAGTACATTTTACGATGGTATAGAATTTGTAAAAAACATAAATAAAATATTTCCTATTGACGGAAATGATATTTTCATTATTAAAATTTGTCAATACTTTTATTATTCAGGATTTTTCTCAACAGAAGATGTTATAGAAATGACGGATAAGTTTTTGAATAATAACAAAACAAATTATGAAATTTATGAAATAAGAGCGGATATTTTTCAAAATATTGATGATAAAGCCTCTGCTATAGAAAATTTGCAAACTGCCATGTTATTAAATAAAAATGCAAAAAAAAGATATCTTGAAAAAATAAACTTTCTGAAAGAATAATGAATTAGAAAATGTTTAAAATTAATTAGAATGAAAGTTGTTCTTTATAGAAAGAATTTTGAGCAATTGCTTTACCGATATTATTTTGTCCTGCTTCTTCCATTAACAATAATGTATTTAATCTTTTTACCAAAATATCATTACTATATTTTTCTGAAACATCATCTTTCAATAATTTCCAAGTTTTTGCTTCTGTTCTTGTTGCTTGTACTTCTTCTTCATAAGTTGCATTTGCTAATTGGTGAACACTTTCGTGTGCAATCAAACAAGCAAGAGCTTCTTTTGGTGAATTTTTTAAAGTAGAATTAATTAAAATATAGTTATCGCCATATTCATCAGTTGATGCAACAGCATAATGTTTTGCATAAGATAAAGAGATTAAAGTTAAATCATAAAAAATCACTTTTGTTTTGTTGTTATCAATACGAGATAAAACATCTGTTTGATTATTTTTTTCAAGAACTTTAAGCGCAGACAAAATTATTTGATTGTCAGTCATTTTGTTTAAATCATAAGCATTTGCAGCCTGAGCTCCTACACTTAGGAATAAAACCAATACAAATATTGAAATATATCTCTTAAAAACTGACATACAATATCCCTTTCGTTTAATATCCCTTTCAAGTGGTATGTCGGTTTTTTTTCAGTTATTCTTTAGATTTTTATTTGTATTGTTAAGGAATTGTTACAAATTTTAAACTAAAAATTTATTAATTCACAAAAAAATCAGCTAATTAAAATTAGCTGATTTTTGAGTTATATGCAATTAAATTAATCTGCAATAAATTTTTGTGTTGTTATTATTGAATTATTTTTACTTTTTTTAGTTGTTGATAAAATGTTGTTTTTTCTTTTTGCGATTTCATCATCACCTGCCGCAAAACCGCGTGGTGTAAAATGTTTTTGGAATTTTGTATTTAATGCTGAACCATATTTTGATTTATCAATTTCATCATTTAATTTAAAACTTTGATTTGATAATGAATTTGAATTTGGTAATGCATCCGCTTGTAAATCAGTATTGTCAACAGGTACCATATAATGACTAATGTATTTACCTACACAAGATGTTTGATAAACACTTGTTTCACCATTATTTCTGTCCGGAGTATATGCACCGCCTATGTATGAGGTAATAAGGTTTGCATCGCCATTATATAATGATTCTGTTAAATTACCTTGTATTTTTGTGTTTATAATATCTATATTTGAAACATTTGAAATATTTACATTACCTGTGATATACGAAATTTTTTGATTTTCTCCGTATTTATTACCTGTAATTTTATCTTCAAAATCATTTGAAGTGTATTTTAATTCATTGTAATCTGTAACTAAATTGTTATTATTTAACAAATCTATAATAGCAGGAGTTAAATTATCAGCAGCAGATGTTGAATTTTTGATTGTAACATTTCCTGAATTTGCTATATTTATTGAACTTGCATTTATACCTTCAAGATTAATTCCATCTGTATTTGAAATATTTAAAGCTTTTAAAATGGTATCTTTTATATTCAATTTTTTTGAATTTTTAACATTAGTATCATTTGTGAATACTGAATTTTGAATGGACAAATTATTTGTTGCATTCAAATCATTTTTTGCCAATTCTGAGTTATCAATACTTATATCAGCTGCTGCTGCTTTAACTTTAAAGTTATGAGCTCCTGTTATATTTATATTATTTGTTGAATTAATTGTTGCATTATAACTATTTGTTTCTGATGCAGCTGTTGCATTGGTTAATGTAACACTGTTAGGAGCGTTTAATGTTGCACCGCTAAATTTACCATTTCTAAGGTTTAAATCTGATTCTGCAGTTAATGTTGAATTTTCTACGGTAATATTATCTGCGGAATTATCTCTTGTAACGATGTTGTGTCTGTCATGTATAAAATATTTTGATTTTACTTCGGAACCGTTTTTCAAAACACCATCAATGATAGATAAATCTTGTGCAGCTGTTAATTTAGAATTATCTATTGTGCTTCTGTTTGCACAAATTTTTGGAGAATAAGCTTTAGAACCATTTATCAATGTAGCATCGTTTAAATGCACTGTTGTAGAACCCGGACTACTAAAATTCATTGCATTATTAAGAGTGATTATTACATGATCTAAAACAGAACCTTTATCAAAAGTCATAGTATTAGTTCCGGTAATATTTGAATCTTTAATATTTACACCTTCTGCAATAACTTTAAAGCCTGAATCTAACGTTGAATCAGTAATATTAGCACCGGATACACGCAAATCCTTTGTTGTTTTTAAAATGGAAGATTCTATAATAGATTTGTCAGCATAGATAAATCTACCTTGTAAATCTGAATTAACAATTTTAGTGTGATTATTATTGTTGCTGTTTATAGTTATTTTTATGTTGTCAGCTTTTGTTGTATCTGTTAATTTCAAGGTTGAATTGTTAATTGAATTAAGATTACTTGTTGTGATGCTTGTTTTAGCAGTTAATTTTGAATTATCAATTCTGTTTGTGTACATACCACCACCTTGAATGGTGATATTTTTTGCAGAATTAAGTTCAGTATTTTTCAATGTACTTTTTTCAAATTTTATATCGCCTCTTGATGCAACGTAAATTTTACCTGTATCTAAATTCTGAAATGCAATTTTTGCATCATATACATATATATTACCTGTGTCCGCTGTATTATTTGCATTTATGCTTGTTTCGATATTTGGCGAATTAGCAATAAATGTTACACCGTCTGTTGTAATTAATCTAGTACTGTTATTTACTAAAAAATCATTTGCTTGTTTAATTTCAATGTTTGGAGCAATAATATTCAAATCATCTGCGATAACAAAGTTTGAAGTTTTGTTATCAATTATTTTTATTGATGAATTTAAACCGTCAACATTATCTGTCAATTCAAGTTTACCGAATAAATTTCCATCCCAGTCAACATCTTTTGTTGTTAAAATCAAGGAATTAGCATTTACAACAACACCTTTATCAAAGAGCATACCAGCAGGATTAGAAATAATTAATCTACCTGCTTCACCTGATGTAGACAACTGACCTGCAAATTTTGACATTTGACCGCCCAAAACTTTGTTTAAGGCAACTTGTCCTGCTTTTGTAAAATTAAAATCTAAATGTTTACCTTTACCAATATTTAAAGTATTCCATCTTATTATATTACCGTTTCCTGTAATACCTATTTGAGCAGCATTTGATGTATTTGAATTGATTGTTGCACCGCCCAAATCAGTAATTACACCACCGTTAGCACCGCCACCTAAAATAGGTGTATCAGCAAAAACTGATGAACATGATAAACTTAAAAATATAGCTAATAAACTTTTTGCAGCTATTTTTTTACTAAATTTGTACATCTACCTCTTCCCTACCCTATTAATACTTACCCATCTTATATCATATTTTCATGTTTATGAGATACATCTATATGGTGTATTTTAAAAATATTTATATATTTGCTCAATGTTACTTGGGTGTATATAATTATGTTAGAGTGGGGAAGTTTAAATGAAAAAGTATTTTATATTTGCAATTATTGCATTTATTGTTATTTGTTTGCCGCAATTATCTTATGCGATAGAAGGCAGTTTTTCGGGAAATGA
>JAFWGJ010000158.1 GCA_017512405.1 bacterium
AATTTATAATATTTGTATTAAGTATTAAAGAGATTTTAGACTAAGTATATATAATGACGAATACTGATGAAAAAATAGAACAACAAGAAAAAGACTTAAATGAAGAATATAACGTCTTTTTGAAACATCTTCAAGCTGAAAAAGAAGATACATCGAATTTTGCCAAAACTTTATTCGGTATAGTTATAGTCTTTTGTGCTATTGTTCTTGTGTTACTTATATCATCCGAAAATAAAGAACTTATTGTAAATACATTTGGGGAAGACTCGTTAATTACAAAAGTATTATTAATTATGCCAAAAAGTTCTGCAAATAAGCAAAGAGTATCATTTGCTCTGCCGTTTGCTCAAAAAAGGTTTAATGTTTTGCTTGCAGGTGTAGATGCTAATGATTCTGCTTCGGACCCTTGGATTGGTGCAAGAACTGATACACTTATAATACTGAATATTGACCCTAAATCAAAGTCAATAAACGCTATTTCTGTTCCAAGGGATAGTAAGGTTTATCTGCCGGGCGATTACGGTATTCAAAAAATTAATTCTGCTCATGCTATTGGCGGAATTGATATGACAAAAAAGACATTGGAAAAAACATTAGGTATAAAAATCCATCACTACATTATGGTGCATGATTTAGCCGTTGCAAAAATAGTAGATGCTATCGGCGGTGTACCTATTTATGTTGAAAAAAATATGTATTATAATGATTATTCAGGCAATTTACATGTTAATTTGACAAAAGGTTTAAATGTTCTAGATGGACAAAATGCTGTCGGATATTTGCGTTTTAGAAAAGATGGATTGGGAGATATTGGCAGAACTCAGCGTCAACAGTTCTTTTTAAAGGCTTTCTTAGAAAAATTACAAAGTCCGCAAGCTATTGCAAAGTTACCGGAAATATTAGATGCTGTTTCTACTTATGTTAAAACTGACATGCCGTTTTATGAAATTTCTCAAATGGCAGGAATTGCTAAAAATATTGATTCGGACAGAATAGAGTTTGCGACATTGCCAGGTGCTCCTAATAAACATGGTTATATAAGTTATTGGATTTTAGATCCTGAAAAGACTCAGGAAATGATTAATAAAATGATATATCGTGACAGATATGTTGATAACAATAAACTTTATAATATAGGTATAAGATATACCGTTACGAATGAAGAAGCTGCTAATAATTTAAAAGCAGCGGTTGAAGAGTTGGGATATAACGTCAATTGTTACGGACCTTCCAAATTGCCTCATTCTCAGTTTATAGCTCATGATGCATCTGTATCTAATGATTTTTTAAATTGGTTAAAAAGAAAATCTCCGGAACTAAAAAATATGCAATTTGTTTATAATCCGGATAAAACTTATTGTACGTCAAGTGATATAACAATTTTATTGGCAGGAGAATAATATGGTTTTTGTAGTAATATTAGTTGTAATTTTAGGATTAATTGGTTATATTGCAAAGATAAACCACGATTTGCTTGTTAATAAAGATAATATTTTACGTTCTATGGCTGCATTAGATGCTGTTATTATCAAAAAGAATAATGCTATTTTAGATGTTTTAAGTTATGCTCAGGAAGTTGTTACGAAAGAAGCAAACTTGGTTAATGAATTATTTAATTTAAGACATGATATAAATAAAATAAAACCGAAAATTGCAAATGCTCCTATGAGGTACCAAAAACAAGTAGAATTTGACAGAAAAATACAAACTTTTTTGAGTGTTTGTTCTCGTTATTCTGAATTGAATAAAAATTCTTCTTTTCAAAAAAGTTTAGTTGCTTATCAAACGTTAGAAGAGGATTTTAAAGCAAAAGTCGAATTTTTTAATACTTGTATTGATAACTTAAATTGGTCAATCCATTCTTTTCCGAGCAGTATTTTAGCTCAAATGGCAAATACAAAAGAGCCGCCTGAAAAATATCAATTATAATTAAAATAAAAGTTTTTGAAACAAATTTTGTTGATGTACGTCTGATTATATGGAAGTAATATAAGAGGATTTTATTGTTATGCAAAATTTACAAAAAGAGTATGATGATTTAGTTGAAAAGTACAATGATTTAGAGTGGTTTGAAGCAGATGAAAAAGAAGAAGAACCAAAAACTTTTAGCTGTATATCAAAAGATGATGATTTACTTCAAATGTATTTAAAAGATGTTGGTAAGACAAAATTACTTTCGGCAAAAGACGAATTGTCTTTGGGCCAAATAATAAAAGAGGGAACATATGAGGATTCACAAAAAGCTAAGAAAGCTCTCGTAAGCGCAAATTTACGCCTTGTTATCAGTATTGCCAAAAAATACATAGGGCAAGGCGTTTTATTTTTAGATTTGGTACAGGAAGGTTCTATGGGATTGATTAGAGCAGCTGAAAAGTTTGATTATACAAAATCTTTTAAATTTTCCACTTATGCTACTTGGTGGATAAAACAAACTATTATAAGAGCAATTTCAAATAATTCCAGAGCTATAAGAATACCTGTTCACATGGCAGATAAAATTCGAAAATATAAAAAAGCCGTTTTGGATTTAACTTTTGAATTAAATCGGGAACCTACGGAGAAAGAAATTGCAAATAAAATGGATATAAGCGTAAGGCGTATTCAAAGTATAAAAAAAGCAATTATAAATGAACCTTTAAGTCTTGATACACCTGTTACGGAGGATTTAAATATTCAGGATTTTATTGAGGATAAAAGTTATAAATCTCCTGACGAAAAAGCTTTTGATAGTTGTCTTTTTTCAAGTATTCCCTCTTTATTAAAAATTTTGGATGAAAGAGAGAGAAAAATTCTTCATTACAGATTTGGACTTGACGGAACAAAGCCCAAAACTCTTGAAGAATTAGGAAAAATTTTGGGTTTTTCAAAAGAACGAATAAGACAGTTAGAAGATTTAGCAATAAAAAAACTGCGAGCTTGTAAAGAAACAGCAAAGTTTCATGAATTTCTTAACTGATTTTATTTGTTTGAACCCTTATTATTGCAACCATAGTCCAAAATGTGAATTGTATTTGCGGTCTGAAAAAGACCGTGTCAACAAAACCATGAACAATTAATCCGATTATGCTTGCTAATGCGGCAATTACGATTATAACATCAGAGGAGAACTCTTTTGTTGTTATGTATTTATATGCATTGTAAATAACAAGGATTAAAAATGAAACCCAAGTTAATAGTGCAAATATACCACTTTCAACAGCAGTTTCAAGATAAATGTTATAGGCACTTAATGCATCAAATCCCGTTTTCATATATAGTCCGTATATTTCTCTAAAATTAGAGTTACCAAGACCGATACCAAGAAGCCAATTATCTTGAAACATTTGAATACAAGAATTGTAGACATTAAATCTGAAAGAATTGGAACTGTCCGTGCGCATTGCAAATATTGAAAAAATTCTAGCCCTGAATGATGTTACGGATAGTAATATTAATATACTCAGAGATGATATTATTCCTGCAAATGATAAATAAGCTTTTTTATATTCGGCTTTAAAAAGTTTATAAGAAATTGCAATCAAGAATATTATTATTGCAAATAATCCCAAATATGCGCCTCTACAACCGGTTTGCAATAGAATATAAAACGATAATATTGTAATTATGCTAAGCGGTATATAGAGTGCTTTATTATTTTTATAAAGAAAATGCACAAATGCTGCTATTAATGCAGGAATTGCTGCAACGAGATAACCACCAAAAAGATTAGGATTTAGAGGCTTTAATGTTCCGTATACTCTGTTGATTATCTGCTCCGGATTGAGATATGTTGTATCCTGCCAAGTAGAAATTGCTTCCGGTCTGATTACTGTTTGTATTAGTCCTTGAAAAATTTCAATAGAAAGACAAGCTGCAATTGTATATATTATCCACCAAATTTTTTCTTTATTATGTTTTAAATATTGTACAAGTGAAAGATAAAATCCCAAATAAATTACAACTTTAATGAAACCTTTAAAACTTTGGACAAATAAAGTTGAGCCAAACAAACTTATAATGACTATCATGAAATATGCAAGTAAAAAAAGTTCAAATTTTTTGCATTCAATACAGTCGCCCTTTCTAAAAA
>JAFWGJ010000159.1 GCA_017512405.1 bacterium
ATTTGCAAATTTCTAAATTTTCTCCGTTTATTTTGGGTAAATAAAAATTTTTGTTATCATATATAAGTTCTAAAAGATTTATTTCATAATTTAGAGGATAGAATATCAGAATATTTTTAGCGTTTTTGTACGTATCAAGCATTCTTATTTTTTTGCATAATATTTTACTGATATTTTCAATATCAAGAGACTTACGTATATTTTTTGCCCTTATTCTAAAATCGATTTTATTATCCATTTTTTTAATATATAATAAATTTGACTATGGGACAAGAAGAAAATAAATTATTTAATCCGAATTGGGCAAAGCACGGATATATTCAGGTGTATACAGGAGATGGCAAAGGTAAAACTACGGCTTCTTTGGGTTTATGCATGAGAGCTTTAGGGCGTAATTGGAAGGTGCTTTTGGTTATGTTTACAAAGGGCGGCAACAATTACGGTGAATTAATTTCTTTTAAACAACTTTCTCCTGAGATTAATGATAATTTGACTATTGAACAGGCTGGTTTAGACAGAATTGTATATTCTGACAATGTTAATGAAGATGATATAGCTGCAATCCAAAGAGGCTGGAATATAGTTAAAGAAGCGGTTAAAAATAATTCTTACAATCTTATTATAATGGATGAAGCTAACATCGCTATTGATTTAGGGCTCATTGACTTACAGGATGTTATTGAAACTCTTAAAAATAAACCTGATGAAATGGAAATTGTTTTAACAGGCAGAAATGCAAAACAAGAGATTATTGATATTGCACATTTAGTATCCAAAATTGAACCGGTAAAGCATTATTGGGATACGGGAGTTGTTGCAAGAGAGGGCATTGAATATTAAAGAGTATTAATTAACTCCACTATTTCTTCTGCTGAATTTGAATTTTTTACTATAAAGAAGTTATGACCTGTATTTTCTTTTACAAAGTTTAGATTGTTTCCGTCTAAAAAGTCTTCCGAGAAAGGTTTAAGCATAACTGACGGAATGATTGTTATATCTGCTTTTTTATCTTTTAGTGCATAAATTAAATCGCCTGATGTAATTAAACCCGCAACGGTTATATTATTTCCCCAGTATGTAGATTTAACGGGCACATATTCACAAGTTAAATTTTTTATTTTGTTTAATTCTTTACAAATATATTCAATAGCTGTTTTAGCAGCATAGGATGTTGCCAAAATTAATTTGGTTTCTTTTTTTACAGATTTAGGTAATTTTAATTTTTTAAAGTTATCAATAAATAATCTTATTGTGCCTACCCCGTCGCTTAGTTGAGAAAAGTTTCCGTAATATTTTGATGACGGAATTTTTTCTCCGGCAAGCAGAAATATTTCATCAGAACAGCATACATTTTTATATTTTGAGGCAATTTTTAGAGTTTCTTTTGCAATTTTTTCATCAACTTTTTGTAATTCTTCTTTTCTGAATTGTGTTAAGCCGACAGGTACTATTGCCACTGAAAGAATAGTATCTTTTAAAGATTTTAAATCTTTAAGAGTTCTTTCTAATTCTTTACCATCATTATATCCTGGACAAAGAACAATTTGACAGTGAATTGGAATATCTTGTTCTCTAAACCATTTTAGCTGTTCCATAATATCTTTTGCGTTAGGGTTTTTAAGCATTTTTACGCGTAATTCAGGATTTGTTGTATGTACAGAAACATATAACGGACCTAAATGCATTTTTGCGATACGTTGTTTATCTTCTTCTTTCAAATTTGTTAAAGTTATATATGTTCCCTGCAAGTATGAAAGTCTGTAATCATCATCTTTAATATAAAGTGTATCTCTTAAACCTTGCGGTTGTTGATCAACGAAACAAAAGATACATTTATTTAAACACGGTTTAATTTTATCAAAAACAGCAGATTCAAATATTATTCCCAATGGTTCATCAAATTCTTTTTCTATTTCTATATCTTCAAATTCACCATTTTGTTTTTTTACAGAAAGAGTCAAAAATTCGGATTTACAGTAAAAATTAAAATCAATTAAATCAGTTATTTTATTGTCATCTATTGCAAGAATTTCGTCTCCTGCTTCAATGTTAATTTCATCAGCAATAGAACCTAATTCAACACTACTAACTATTGCCGGCATGTTCTTTCTCCAAATTTTCAATTAAGTTTGCAAAATTTTGATATTCACAAACAGCGTTATCAAGAGTTACTCTTTGATAAAAATTTAGTGAAGTATATTCATCATTTAAAATCTTTTCTGCTTCAAATTTGTGTTCAAGTGATTTCATTTTTAGTTTAGTGAAAAGTTCGGAAACTTCCTCTTTATTCAAAACAGATGCACAGGATAATTTTATTCTTGCATTGGCAAAAAACTGAATAGGATTTTCTGTTATATCATCAAGGAGCTGTTTTTTTAGCTCTTTTTTCCCTTCATTTGTTATTGAATAGTATCCTGATTGTTTTCCTCCATCAGACATAGTTCTTCTGGAAACAATAAAACCTTCTTTTTCGAGTTTTCTTAATGCAGGTTTTAAAGCGCCAAAACTCGGTTTTGTATAGGCATTATAGATATCTGAAATTGCTTTTTGAATGCCATACATTGTAAGTTCTTTTTCAATTATTGAAAACAATATTAAAATTTCTGTCATAACTTGATTTTAACATGAACTTGTAGAATTTTTAAGTTTAGATTAAAATAAAACCTGTGAGTATAAATATTGAAATTTTATGGAAAATATAAAGGACGTAGTAAAAGAGACTAATTTAAAGCATATTGCTATAATTATGGATGGCAACAGACGATGGGCAAAATTAAAAAATTTGCCTTCTGCGATGGGGCATAAAAAGGGTGTTGAATCTTTAAAAGCAACTTTAAAAGCGTGTGATGATTTTGGAATAAAATATCTTACCGTTTATGCCTTTTCTACTGAAAATTGGAACCGAAAACAGGAAGAAGTTGACTTTTTAATGGATTTATTTTGTAAAACTCTTGAAAATGAGACAAAAGAAATGCATGAAAAGAATGTCGTAATTAATTTTATTGGTGATTTGGTTAATCTTCCTGAAAAGTTGCAAAATATTTTAAAATCATCTTCTGAATTAACAAAGAACAATACCGGCGTAAATCTTCAAATAGCTTTTAATTACGGTTCCAGAAACGAAATAGTTCATGCTGTAAAAAGCATATTGCAAAAAGGTATGAAATCAGAAGATATCACAGAAGAAGTTGTTTCAAAGGAACTTTATACTGCAAATATGCCTGAACCTGATTTATTAATAAGAACAGGCGGCGAGATGCGTGTTTCTAATTATTTATTATGGCAAATAGCTTATTCAGAATTTTATGTTACACAAAAATTTTGGCCCGAATTTGATAAAGAAGCACTTGAAGAAGCAATTTTAGAATTTAAAAACAGACAAAGAAGATTTGGGGCATAGTTATGAAGATAGTTTTTGCAACGGCTAATCCGCATAAAATCCAAGAAGTAAGAGATATTTGCGGTGATTGTGGTATTGAATTTGTTTTACCTGCTAAGGGTTTTAATCCGGTTGAAAATGGTGATACATTTGAGGCAAATTCATTAATTAAAGCAAAAGAAGCTTATAGAGTATCAAAAACATATTCTTTGGCTGATGATTCAGGACTTTGTGTTAATGCTTTAAACGGAGCTCCGGGATTATATTCCGCAAGATATGCAGGTACTCAGGACGAAAAAATTGCAAAATTATTATATGAATTAAAAGATAAACATGACCGCAGCGCAAAATTTGTTTGTTGTATGACATTATTGGATGAAAATGGAAAAATGATTTATCAAACAACAGGCGAATGTAAAGGCTCAATTGTTAAAAACAGAAAAGGAATAAATGGCTTTGGTTATGACCCGATATTTATGGTTGACGGTTTTTCAAAAACTATGGCAGAATTGAGTTCTGACGAAAAAAATCAGATTTCTCACAGAGCTGTTGCACTAAAAAATGTATTAAAATTTTTACAATCAATGTCATGACAAATATTTTAATATTATAATTTTATTAGGGAAGTTTGAAAGGGTATTATGATGATAAAAGAAGAAATTTATAAACAACTTGAACGTGAAATTAATCCAACACATGACATAAAACTATTTTCAGGTCGTTCAAATCCTAAACTTGCTCAAGAAGTCGCTGAAGCTTTAGGTACATCTGTCGGTCCGATGATAATAAAAGATTTTGCTGATAGTGAAATATATGTTCAGGTAAAAGATAGTGTAAGAGGGGATGATGTATTCGTTATTCAACCGCTTTGTAAGCCTGTAAATCAAAATTTAATGGAGTTATTAATTATAATAGATGCGTTTAAACGTGCAAGTGCAAAATCAATTACTGCTGTAATTCCATACTATGGTTATGCAAGACAAGATAGAAAAACATCAGGTCGTGAGGCTATTACCGCAAAACTTGTTGCAGATTTGTTAACAACTGCTGGATGTAATAGAGTTTTAGCAGTTGATTTACATACAGGTCAAATTCAAGGGTTCTTTAATATACTTGTTGACCACATTTTTGCAACATCAATTCTTGTAAATTATATTAAAAAACTAAACTTAAATCCTGAGGATGTAGTTGCAGTGAGCCCTGATACCGGCGGTGTTAAGAGGGCAAGAAATTTTGCAAAAGAGTTGGGTTGTACTCTTGCAATTATTGATAAACGTCGTGATAGACATAACGAAGCAATTGCTAATTGTCTTATCGGCGATGTAAAAGACAAAATTTGTGTAATGTGTGATGATATTATTGATACAGCAGGTTCTATAACAGAAGCTGCAAAACTATTAAAAAAAGAAGGTGCAAGAGATATATACGTGTGTGCAATTCATCCGGTATTTTCGGGTCCAGCAATACAAAGATTGGAAGAAGCTCCTATAAAAGAAGTTATTGTTACGAATACTATTCCTCATGATACGGAAAAATTCCCTGAAAAAATAAAACAGCTGTCTGTTGCAAATTTACTTTCACAAGCAATTTCAAGAATTCATGATGATGAATCTATCAGTTCATTATTTGGATTTGAAAAAGAAATGAAAGTATAAATTAAATTATTTTAAATATTGTTTAATCCAGTCTATAACCATAGGTTGCATATCGGGATATTGTTTAAATACAAACATGTCAGCTCCGCCTTTTTCAATGTTATAAACATCAAATGTGCCTTGTGCAAACCTTGAAAGCTTTTCCTGTTCTTGCATAAATCGGATATTTGTTTTACTTGATATAGCAAGAATAGGTGTTTTACCGATTTCAGTCATTGCAACCGGAATGTACAAGCCTTTGAATGTCATTTGCGGCGAAATTAAAACAAGAGCTTTTGGTTTTTCAGGCAATGCTTTTGCTACTAAAACCGCAGTGTTTGCACCTATATCACTTCCTAAAATTGCATAGTTATCAAAATTTGCTTTCTTAGTTTCTTTTTTTATTTTTTCTATAACTTCAAGAACATCTTGCGGATATTTTTCAAATTCCGAATTTTTATATGTTATCCAGGAACGTTGTCTAAGATTTTTATCATATACGCTTTTCCCGTGACCTCTAAAATCTAATCTCAAAACTGCATAACCTTCATTATTTAGGTCTCGTTGTAATGATACAAACGGTTTAGAGTTTCTGCCTATGGAGTGAAGCAATATGACTGTCGGAAAACCTTTTTTCTTTAATTTTGGATAACTTAAATAAGCGTTAATAAGGTGATTATCAGTTGTAGTAACCGTATAATTTCTTTCGGAATATGGTTTTACCGGTTTATATGGTTCTTTAACATTATTATTTATTTCAGCATTAGCAATTGGTGCTGAAATAAATAAAAGCATAATTAATGTCAGTAAAGTAAATATTGTATTTTTGTTCATATTTCGTTCCCTTTTCTAAAATTTATTATACTATATATTTAAAATATTACAAATGTTACAATTTTTTTTAAATTTGAAATTGTATAAAACCAAAAACGTTTATATAATTAAGAGTAAAAAAGAGGGTTTTTGTATGGCTAAAATTGTTGTAGACACGAACTTGTTATCATTACAGAATAAATTAAACATTACGTCCGAACGTATGCGTATGTATGCAAACAAGACGGTTGATGAGATTATTGAAGCTGAAAAAGCTCAGGGTAATACTCAGGCTGCAAAGTTGCAAAAACAGCTTGAAGATGATCCAAATACTCTTATTAAAACTTATCAGTTGGATGATCCTGGTAATAAGTTTAATATTATTACTCAAATTCCTGAACAGAAACAGCCTGAAATGCTTGAAATGCTTGAAGATGAAGATCTTCGTTTAGGATTGAATTTCTTTTCACAAGAAAAACTTCTTAAATTAATGGAAGATGTTGCTCTTATTGAAGAAGTTGTAAATGCGGCTTTAACTTGTTTCCCATTGGAAAAAGTAATGGAAATGATGCCGGATAAAGAATTGAATAATTTTATCATCAATAAAGATTTAGACGAAAAATTCTTACAAAAAAATCTTGCAAAGATGGAGCCTGAGGTTTTGGCTGCAATGATTGAAACTGCAACAGGTGCTCCTGTTATGGAAGAAAAACCTGATAAACTTATGGCTATGCTAAAGGATTTGGATGACGATACCTATAAGGAAGCTTTAATTGCGATGAATCCTGATGCAAAGAGATTAATGGTTATGAATATGTATCAACAAGATGACGAAGTTATGCAGTTGTTCCCTGCTGATTCATACACTATGATGTTGGGTTCTCTTGACAAAGAAGATATGATGCCTTGTACTTCCGCTTTTGGTACAGAAACTCTTATAAATATGAATACAGAGTTACCACCTGATTTAAGAGCAATTGTTTTGACTCAGGTTGATCCTAAGGAATTCGCTAAGCTTTTAATTAAGGAATATCCTGATTTGTTGACTCAGATAGTTGCTGTTTAATATTCGTATAATTGTCATTAAGAAATTCTGTAAGGAATTCAAGCGCTTTTTGCGTAAATAGGAATTTCATTTTTTTTCTGTTTGTTTCGGGATTTAAACGATATTCTTTGGTTTGAACGGTATATTCATTTTTAATTGCAATATAAATAAGTCCTACTGGTTTATCATCTTCGGGTGATGTAGGTCCGGCAATTCCTGTTGTCGAGATAGCTATATCGCATCCTGTTTTTTTATACAAACCTTCTGCCATTTCAATAGCACATTCTTCACTTACAGCTCCGTGTTCTCTTAGTGTTTCTTCTCTGACTCCAAGCAATTCTTGTTTTGCTTCGTTTGCATAGGTTACAAAATTTGCTTTTGTATAAGAAGAGCTTCCTGCAATATCTGTTAATCTTGAACTTAGAAGACCGCCAGTACATGATTCTGCTGTTGCAATTTTAAGAGAATAATTAAACAAAATTCTTGCAATTGTATGTTCGGTTTTAGAACTTAATATTTGTTTTATATATTTTATATATTCAATCAACTTTTTCATACTATAAATTTATAGTTTATATAACTCTTTGTCAAGATAGAGGATATTATA
>JAFWGJ010000160.1 GCA_017512405.1 bacterium
AAATGCATGATTTTATACTTAAAAATTTTTACAAAATACTTGCTTTATAAATTTTACCGTTATATTATGTTCTTACAGTTATAAGACTGTGAGGTAAAAATATGAAACAAGGTATCCATCCTGACTATAAAAAATGCACTATCAAATGTGTTTGCGGTAACGAAATTGAGACAGGTTCAATAGATGAAAATATTACGGTTGAAATTTGTTCAGCTTGTCACCCATTCTATACCGGTCAGCAAAAAATCCTTGACTCTGAAGGTAGAGTTGAAAGATTTAATAAACGTTACGGTGCAAAAAAATAGTCATCAAATTTTAAGTTTTTTTAAAAATTATATCCTGTGTAGAACATGGGATATAATTTTTTATTATCTGTGAGGGAGGAAAAGATGAACGATAATAAACCGCAGGTTAAATTAATTTCAAAACCTGAAAATATGCTGAAAACTATTTATACGGCTTGCAGAACTTGTTATAGTGCTGATACCCCGCTTAATATTTATGATAAAGATGTTGATGAAGAAAAAATGCTTAATTTAATTAAGCGTGTTGTAGGTTCGGGGCATTATTCGACTATTGAACATATTCAGGTTAGTTTTGCTATTTCAAATATTTCAAGAGCTTGTACTCATCAGCTTGTAAGACATAGACATATGTCTTTTTCTCAAAAATCTCAAAGATATGTTCAGGAAAAAGGACAATTTGATTATTTAATTCCGCATACAATTGAAAAAGATGAGGTTTTAAAAGCAAAATTTGAAGATTTTATGAGTGAAATCTCAAAAAAATACTTAGAGTTTGTAGAAGCAGGTATTCCGGCAGAAGACGCAAGAGCCGTTTTACCGAATGCTTGTTCAACTTCAATGGTTGTAAGTACAAATTTAAGAGAATTAATTCATGTTGCAAATTTAAGACTTTGTACAAGAGCTCAATACGAAATAAGAATGTTGATAAAAGCTATGTGTGAAGCATTAACTGAACAAGAACCTTGGTTAAAAGAGTATCTCGTGCCTAAATGTGAGAGATTAGGTTTCTGTGATGAAGATAAATCCTGCGGAAGAAAACCAATGCTTCCGAATATGGCAGAATAATTTTATGGAAAAGATATTGTCTATATATTGTGATTTCGACGGAACTATTACAAAAAATGACACTGTAAATACGTTCTTTGAAAAATTTGCTTCAAAAAAATGGCTTGAATACGAACAGCTATGGATTGACGGAAAAATTACTTCTCAAGAAAATGCAGTTAAACAGGTGGCTTTGCTTGAAAATATTTCAGCGGTTGAATTTAATAATTATATTGAATCCATTGAAATTGATGATTATTTTATTGAATTTATTAAATTTGCGAAATTAAATAACATTAAATTTACCATATTGAGCGATGGGTTCGATTTATTCATAGAAAAAACTCTTGAAAAATATAATTTAAAAGATATTCCATATTATGCTAATCACTTAATTTACGAAAATAATTCTTTTAAAATTGCATTTCCGTATCATAACAAATCCTGTGATATTGGTGCCGGTATGTGTAAATGTGAAAAGGTAAAAGAAAAAAACTTCTGTTATATTGGTGATGGTACGAGTGATTTATGTATTGCAAAGAAAGCCGATATTCTATTTGCAACAAAAAATTTACAGAAATATTGTACGAAAAATGAAATAAAACATATACAATTTACTACATTTAAGGATATTTTACGTTCATTTAATAATGGTAGCGTAATGTTACAAAAGTAATATTTTTATAAAGAAAATAGATTTTTTATTTTTTTAGTTGTAATATAAATTATATAAAATGTTAAAATGACACTAAATAGGTTTTTAAAATGAGTGTATTAGAAAAAATAAGAACAAATTTAGAACTTGTTGATAACAAGTTATCCGAAACATAAAAAGTTACTAAAACCGATAAAGAACTCTTAGAAATTGATAAAGAATATTGTACGTATGGTGATAAAGTTCACAGTGAACCAACTCCAAAAATTTTTAGAGATTGTAACGGTATTTACATGTATGACTCTGAAAATACCCCGTATTTAGATTTGCAAATGTGGTTTGCAGCTTGTAATTTGGGCTATAAAAACAGAAGAATAAGAGATGCTGTTGTAGATCAATTAGACACATTGCCTCAAATTTCTTCAAACTTCTTATATGATTATAAAGTATTGTTATCTGAAAAAATAGCAAAAGCTAATATTGAAAGATTTAACGAAAAAGGCAGAGTTCATTTCAATGTAGGCGGTTCACAGGCAACAGAGGACGCATTGAAATTAATAAGAAATTACACTCATAAAAATAGAATGTTTGCTTTTTACGGGGCATTTCACGGCAGAACTCTCGGTGCAAGTTGTTTAACAGCAGGCTACAGATACAGAGAGCCGTTTGGTCATTTTAGTGATGAGGCTCATTTTGTACCATATCCTTATTGTTACAGATGTCCTTATGGTAAACATTGTGATTCATGCAATTACTATTGTGTTCAGCAATTAAGACGTGAATTTGAAGATAATTGTGCAGGTTTATATGACCATTCAACAAAGCAGGCTGCTGTCGGTGCATTCTTTATTGAGCCTGTTCAAGGTTCAGGCGGTTATATTGTGCCGCCAAAAGGTTACTTTAAAGAATTGAAAAAAGTACTTGACGATTTTGGAGTATTGCTTGTTGATGATGAAATCCAAATGGGATTTTACAGAACAGGTAAGTTATGGGCAATTGAGCATTATGATGTTAAACCTGATGTAATTACTTTTGGTAAATCTTTAACTAACGGACTAAATCCTCTTGGTGGTATGTGGGCGAAAGAAGAATTGATAAATCCTGAGGTATGGCCTGCCGGAAGAACTCATTCGACATTCTGTAATAATCCGATAGGTATGAGAGCAGGTTATGAAGTTATGAATACTTTTGAGGAAGATGATTTCGAAACAAGTGTTGCTCAAAAAGGAAAATATTTCTTAGACGGTTTAAAATCTCTTGAACGTAAGCACAAACGTATTGGTATGGTTGACGGATTGGGACTTGCGTTGAGGATTGAATGTGTTACTGATGATGGTTATACTCCTGACCCTAAGTTAAGCCATGATATTTTAATTGAGGGTTATAAAGGTGATTTAGAATATCAAGGTAAAAAATGCGGTCTTATTTTGAATAAAGGCAGTCATTATAACAACTCATTAACATTGGTTCCTGCCGTAACTATCAGTTATGACGAAATAGATATGGCAATTGAGCTAATTGACCAGTTATTCACGAGGTTAACGTAGTGTCTGATAATATAGACATTGAACTGCTTCATAACGAAATCACAAATATCCAAGATAAAAAAGCGGTATTATTATTTCATGGACTTACAGGCAGTCCTTTTGAAATGAAAAAGTACGCACATTTTTTGTTTGATAAAGGTTATGATGTTTTTTGTTATTCTTTTCCCGGACACGGAAACAGAATAGACGAAATAGAGACTGTTACGTGGCAAGATTGGTGTAATTTTTCACAGGAAAAATATAATCTTCTTAGAAAAAGTTATAATCAGTTTTTTGTATCTGGCTTATGTTTAGGTGCAGCAATTGCAGTTTATCTAGGTGAACATAATAATGATATAACGGGTATTATTGCACTTTCTACAACTTTATTTTTAGATGGCTTTTGCATTCCTTGGACAGTTTCTTTTTTACCTGTTGCTTTAAATACAATAGTAAAATTTTATTATACTTTCCCTGAGGATGAATGTTATGGCGTAAAGAATGAAAGAACAAGAAAAAGTCTTGCAAAAGTGATGTTAAAGGCTGATGTCGGTATGGATAATTATCCGCTGAATTGTGTTGCGGGATTATTAAAACTCTCAAAAAATGTAAGAAAAAATATTAAAAAAGTTACTTGTCCGATATTATGTATTCATTCTAAATATGACAATCTTGCAAGTACAAAAGGTGCAAAATTTGTTATAAAAAATGTTTCTTCAAAAATAAAAAAATATGTCGAACTTGATAACAGTTATCATATGGTTTTATACGATAATGAAAAAATATTTGTTATGAATACCGTGAATGAATTTTTGAATGAATTTGTTCAACAAAAAGAATTGGCAGGTATTGCGTGAATATAATGCTGTATTTGTCTATTGTTATTAATGTGTTATTAATTTTGTGTTTTATAATATGTTATATTTATTCATTAAAAAAAGTTATAAATCCTAAATTTAAAGCTAAATTAGGCTTATTTTTATGTGGATTAATGATAATATATTTCTTTTGTTTAATACTGACAATTTTATTCGGATTTATTTTTCACAATTATTTAACATTGATATTATTATTGTTTGTTATTACTCCATTTATAATCGGTTATTATGCATCTTATAAAAAAATAGCTAAATATACTTTTATTCAAATTTCTTTTTTGGTAATGAGTTTAACAATTTTAGTTATGTTTTTGTAGATATATTTAAAGTATAATTATCTTATGAATGTCGATTGTATCAAAGAAATGAATGTAGACTTGGTTTTAACCTTCGGATCAAACTGTCGTGCAGCTGAGCTTTGAGGTGAAATAAACTTCGTTACTTTTCAAATCCCCTTGACTGGATGATGAGTTATTCACTTGATGATGTTTTTGATATTCTCAAAAATAAAGGAAAAAATACGAATGCTTTTTTAAAGATGAACATCCGAATGGTAGCGATACCGATAAAAATCGTAAATTCTGCAAAGGAAATATGCAAGCTTGGGATGCCATATCAAGTAAAGTTAAAATAAATAAAAAATTCAGATATAAATACGGTGTAAAAAAAATTTTTGATAAATTATTTTGCAGTAATTTAAAAATTATAATTAAATCTATGATTATAAAAATTGGGATAGCAAATTGGCGGTAATTTAAAGGATAAGAAGCAAGTGAATACTTCTGCGGAAGAATTGAAAAATAATGGTAACAAATTTTTTGATAAAGATGATTACGGTTCCGCTCTTGTGTGCTACAATGAGGCGGTTGAACTTGAACCGAATTTGTGGGCGGTTTATATAACAACATTGGTAGAGTTTATAAAAGATTAGAACAGTATGAAAAAGCTATCAATTATCTTAATAGAAGTCTCTAAATCCTCAGACTAGTATAAAGTTATTATAGCTACCAATAATAAAATATACCTAAAAATAAATCCGAATATTTTATATTCGGATTTATCGTTAACATTAATTTTTGATTATTTTATTCAACGTGAATATTAGTGATATGAGTATCTTTTGTCGTTGTAATAACATTACCGTTTTCATCATATCTTTCGTCTACAAGAACATTTTCTCTTGTATATCCGCTACCTTGCGGACCTGGTACCGTTTGAGTTTCAGTTTTTTTGTAAGAAACTTTTTGACCGTTTTCATAAGTAGTAGTTTCAGTTATATTACCGTTTTGTTTAGTTTCAACAGTTGTTTCTATAACATTGCCATTTTCATCGTATCTTTCACTGGCAAGAACTCTTTCAGTTGTATGTCCGCTGCCTTGCGGTCCCGGCACATTATGAGATAAAGTCTTTGTATAAGAAACTCTTTGACCGTTTTCATAAGTTGTTGTTTCTGTTGTTTGGTCATTATCAAATATACTTACTCCGTCTAATTCCGCTTGTTGACCTCTTTCTCTATGAATAGTAGTATCACTAAATGTTACTCTGTTATTATTATCTGCTTTACCTATTCCGCCTGCCATAATTGCTCCTTTCTTTATTGTACCTTTTGTATTCTACTACAACGTTAATATATAGTCAATAAATATGATAATTTATTTACAATTAAAAACAAACAGATAAGCCCTATGCTTATCTGTTTGTAAGAAAAAGGAAGAGGTGGGATTCGAACCCACGGTACGCTCGTCACGTACGACGGTTTTCAAGACCGCTCCGATCAACCACTCTGGCACTCTTCCGGATAAGTCTTCCTTTGTGTTTTTATTTTACAATAAAAACTTTTTTATTGCAAGATTTTTATGTATTTTTTAAGGCAGCTTTTAATCTTACCATTGCTCTTGCCAATGCAGCTTCTGCTCTTTTGGCATCTATTGATGCATCTACTTCATTTAATCTTGCTTCTGCTCTTGCTTTTGCTTCTTTTGCACGAGCTACATCAATATCTCCACCATATTCTCCTGCATCAGTAAGAATAATAGCTTCATCATCCTTAAATTGCAACAAACCGCCCATTGTTGTAAAGAGCTTTGTTTCATCTTTCTGAACAACCTTTGTTACACCAATATCTAATGCTGACATTATAGGTTCATGACCATTCAATATACCAAATTCGCCTTCAAGACCTTTTGAGTATACTTCACTTACATCTTCATCAAATATTATATTTTCATGTGTAATTATTTTAAGGTGCATATCTATCCTTTTATTGTAATGTCTTTGCTTTTTCTATTGCTTCTTCGATTGTTCCTACCATGTAGAAAGCTTGTTCCGGTAAATCATCGTGTTTACCTTCTATAATTTCTTTGAAGCCTTTAATTGTGTCTTCAAGTTTTACATATTTACCTTCAATACCGGAGAACTGTTCAGCTACAAAGAACGGTTGTGATAAGAATCTTTGAATTTTTCTTGCTCTGTTTACGGTTTCCTTATCTTCTTCTGATAATTCATCCATACCTAAAATCGCAATAATATCTTGTAATTCTTTGTATTTTTGTAAGATTTCAAGAACTTTTCTTGTTGTTTCGTAGTGTTCTTCACCAATAACGTTAGGATCTAATACTCTTGAATTTGATGCTAACGGATCAACTGCCGGATAAATACCCAAAGATGCAATTTGTCTTGATAATACAGTAGACGCATCCAAGTGTGAGAATGTAGTTGCAGGAGCAGGGTCTGTCAAGTCATCGGCAGGTACATATATAGCTTGAACGGATGTAATAGAACCATCTTTGGTTGATGTGATACGTTCTTGCAAATCACCCATTTCGTTTGCCAATGTTGGTTGATAACCTACGGCTGATGGCATACGACCTAAAAGTGCTGATACTTCTGAACCTGCTTGTGTGAATCTGAATATGTTATCGATAAACAACAATACGTCCTGTTTAGAAAAATCTCTAAAATATTCAGCAGCTGTAAGAGCAGATAGACCAACTCTCATTCTTGCTCCAGGTGGTTCGTTCATTTGTCCGTAAATAAGACCTACTTTATCAAGAACTCCGCTTTCTTTAAATTCATTCCAAAGGTCATTACCTTCACGGGTTCTTTCTCCAACACCGCCAAATACTGATACACCGTTATGAGCCATTGCGATATTGTGAATTAATTCTTGAATTAATACAGTCTTTCCTACACCGGCACCACCGAACAAACCAATTTTACCACCCTTTTGGTATGGTTGAAGTAGGTCAATAGCTTTAATACCCGTTTCCAAAACTTCTACATTTGTATTTTGGTCAACTAATTTTGGTGATTCTCTATGAATAGGAAGATAATTTTCAGTTTCAATAGGTCCTTGTTCGTCTACTGGTTCGCCTACTACGTTTAAAATTCTTCCTAAGATTGGTTTACCTACAGGAATTTTAATAGGTTCTCCTGTATTTTCAACTTTCATGCCTCGTTTTAAACCGTCGGTGGATGCCATTGCAACAGTTCTTACTCTGTTTGAGCCAAGCATTTGTTGTACTTCTGCAATAATATAAGAACCATCTTCCTTATATATTTTTAATGCGTTATAAATTTCAGGTAATTCTCCTTGCTGAAATTCAACGTCAATTACGGGTCCGATGATTTGTGTAATCAGGCCTTCATTTTTTGTTAAAACTTCCATATTGTCTCCTTTTTATATCCTTATGTTTATGTTACAACAAAAAAAATATTTTTCAAATTATTAATAAAAATAAAATAGTAGTGGAAAAAAAATAATTTTTGTTCTAGAATATTTAAAAATTATTTTACACAAGAATAGCGACTATGATTTATCCGTTATTAACAAATGAATTAAACTCTAATGACAAGTTATTAAAGCCTGACTTGACACAAAAGAGCGGGCGTGAACTTCTTGCATTTTATTTGCAGGCTAAATTAAAACAATTAATTGCTTTTGATAAAAAATGCGAAAATCCTATGATTCTTGAAGTTCGTCAAGATTTTATACCAAATTTTTCAAAACGACTGATTAATAATCCGGATAAAAGACTTTTAATTGGTATTACTGGTGCTTCTGCATCGGGTAAATCCACAATTTGTGCTCAAATTCAGCGTATTACTCAGGATTTAAGTCTGCCGGTATCTATTTTAAGTACGGATAATTATTTTAAAGATATTTCAGCTTTAATTTCAAAATACGGAGATTTTGATAAACTGCGTGATAGCGGCTATGATATTGATTCACCAAACGGATTTCAACTGGATACTTTGTACACTGATTTAGAAAATTTATCTTTGGGTAATGATATAAAATCGCCAAAATATTTGCCAAATGGTACAGGTGTTTCTGTACCTAACGCAATACCTGTTAAAGCTGAAAAAATAACTATAATTGAAGGTACGGCTACTTTATTTGAGGGAATTAAAGATATTTTTGACGTTAAAATTTACATTGAAGCACCGGATAATATAAGAAAAACAAGATTTATGCAAAGGGCTGTATCAGAAAGAAATCAGGATTATGAAAATGCTCTTAAACACTGGGATTATTTAATTCAAGCCGGAGAAAAATACATATTGCCGACACGTAAAGAAGCTGATTTTGTTGTAAATGGGGATGCTGATTTAGATTATTTATCCCAAATTATTGAATATTTGCATTATATTACAAATTCTTTCGAATAATCTTTATATTAATTTTATACAGATTAAGTTTATATAAAATTTTTTAATCATGCCTTTTTTTTGAACTAGAATTAACGCAAAAGAAAGGGGATTAATATGAAATTAGGTATACTTGGTTACGGAAATTTAGGAAAGGGTGTTGAAGCGGCTGTAAGACAAAATCCTGATGTGGATTTTTCAGTTGTTTTCACAAGACGAAATCCTTCTGATGTAAAAATTATGACAGATAATGTTCCTGTTGTGAATGTATCTGAAATTGAACAATGGAAGGATAAAATAGATGTTTTGATTTTGTGCGGCGGAAGTGCTACGGATTTACCTGTTCAAACTCCGCAATATGCAAAACTGTTTAATGTAATAGATAGTTTTGATACTCACGCAAAAATTCCTGAACATTTTGCAAATGTTGATAAATCAGCAAAAGAAAGCGGTCATATTGCGATTGTTTCAATAGGATGGGATCCTGGTTTATTCTCTTTGAACAGGATGTATGCTAATGCTATTTTGCCTGACGGAAAAGATTATACTTTTTGGGGCAGAGGTGTAAGTCAAGGACATTCGGATGCTATAAGGCGCATTGAGGGTGTTAAAGATGCAAGGCAATACACTGTTCCCGTTGAAGCAGCTTTAAATGCTGTAAGAAACGGTGAAACTCCTGAATTGTCAGTTAGAGAGAAACATACAAGAGAGTGTTATGTGGTTGTTGAAGCAGGTGCAGACACAAAACGCATTGAGCATGAGATTGTAACAATGCCAAATTATTTTGACCAATATGATACAACTGTTCATTTTATTTCACAGGAAGAATTGGATAAAAATCATAAAGGTATTCCTCATGGCGGTTTTGTAATCAGAAACGGAAAAACAGGTTTGAATAAAGAAAAAAATCATACTATCGAATTTAGTTTGAAACTTGATTCTAATCCCGAATTTACGTCGAGTGTACTTGTGGCTTTTGCAAGAGCTGCATATAGATTAAATAAAGAGGGACAGTCAGGATGTAAAACAATTTTTGATATTGCTCCTGCATATTTGAGTCCTAAATCATCCGAGGAACTAAGAAAAACGATGTTATAATTTTTATGGAAACTCTATTAAGAAAAAATAACAGTAATGAATTAATTGTATTTTTTAACGGCTGGGGCTGTGATAATAATTCTTGCGAGGCAATAAAATCAACAAAAGATGTATTAATTTGTTGGGATTATTCCTCGCTTGATTTTAATTTTAAATTTTCGGGTTATAAAAAATACTATCTTATTGCGTATTCTGCAGGTGTTTTTGTTGCGGGGGTGATAAAAGATAAATTGCCGAATTTTGATTATAAAATTGCAATAAACGGAAACCCTATGATTTTTGATGAGAAATATGGAATATCAAAAAATATTGTGAAAATTTTTAGAGGATTAAATTTAGATAATTATATGGATTTTAGATTAAATTATCTTGTGAGAAATCGTGAGGAATTAGCATATTTTAATGCTCATCAACCGAATCGTACATTTGAAAGTTGTTTTTATGAACTTGATAAATTAGAGGAATATTCAAAAGAGCAATATAAAATCATCGATTATGATTTAGCAATACTTGGTGCAAAAGATAAGGTATTTAATCATGAGGCACAAAAAGAATATTATTTCGACAAATATAAAGTTCTTGAAAATTATGCTCATGACGTATTTTTCTATTTTAGAAATTTTGATGACATACTAAATTTTGCAAAAATGTAAATTTTTTTTTACAAAATAGCAAAAAAAAGTTTATTTGATACTTTAACATAGTGTAGGTAGTTTGTAGAAAGGTTTTACTATGTCATTGGCGGCAATTACAGGTATGGGTATAGTTTCAAACAAAGATAAAGGATGGAAGCCTGGTGGAATTTGTCCGAAACCAATGCCAAGTCCTCAAGAAGTAATGCGCGACAGATTTGAAAAACAAACTCAAAAGGCAGAAGATGCTTCAAAAGAAAAACCAGCTTCTGAAAGAAATCTGGTTGACTGGTTTAACGTAGTTAATGGTGCATTTAAAAGATTTTCAAAACAGTCAGTAAAATATTAGTAAAAAGCCGCACATTGTGCGGCTTTTTATTTTATAATTTTAAGATAGCTTACTTGTCTGATTGCTAAAAATAATAACTTTTTTAATCATTATATTAAAAGGAGTTTTATAATGATTAAAGAATTAAATAGTGAAAATTTTATAAAAGAAACACAAAGCGGATTAAAGTTAGTTGAATTTTTTGCTGACTGGTGTGGTTTTTGTACTCGTCAGGAGCCTATATTAAAAGAATTGGATAAAGTTTGGGTAGGGCGTGTTAATACTGATGAAAACAGAGATATTGCAAAGAAATATAAAATTAATTCTCTGCCTTCATTTGTTTTGTTGAAAAATGGTGAAGAAGTAGACAGATTTACAGGGCTTCATTCCAAATTTGATATTATGAATATTATCAATAAACATTTAAAATAGTTATACAGTAATTCCCTGCTGTTCAATATATTTATTTTTATAGAATTCAAAGTTTTCTTTAAATTCTTCTTCTCCTGAATTTTTAAGGGTATTCAGGTATTTATGTCTGTCAAATGATGATTGTTCAAGCTGAATAATGCAAACGGCAACATTTGAACAGTGGTCTGAAACTCTTTCTATATTATTTAAAACTTCTGTTAACATGAATCCAAGTTCAATAGTACACTGACCTTTCTGTAATCTTTCCACATGATTATTTTTTGCTGTGGCAATTAAAATATCAATTACTTGTTCGAGTGGTTCAACTTTTTTAGCTTTTTCTATATCGTTTTCGCAAAATGCTTCCATTGTAATATCCATAATTTCTGATAATGCATTTACAACCGCTTTCAATTCATTCTTTGCATCATCTGAAAAAGTAATTTGTTTTTCATTCATTTCTTGTGCAACTTTAAGTATATTGATTGCATGGTCGCCTATTCTTTCAAAATCACTTATTGAGTGGAGTAATTTTGAAATTTCATGACTGTCTTTATCAGTCAGATTTTTATTAGACAACTTAACTAAAAAAGTACCTAATTTATCTTCATACATATCGATACGAGGTTCTTTACGCATAATTTTTTCCATTCGCTTTTCGCTGAAGTTGTTAATCATTTTTATCGAACGGAAAAAGTTTTTCTTTGCCATAATTCCCATTCTATCTGCAATTACTTTACATTCTCCAATTGCAAAAGATGGAATTTTAAGTAGTAAATCATCAAGAAATACTGTTTCTTCATCTTTTTCTGTTTTAGACTTAACCAAAAATATTGCTATTTTTTCGATTTGCTTAATGAAAGGTAATAACATTACGGTTGTTGCTACATTAAATATCGTATGGCAAAGTGCGATATTTACAGGATTTATGGAATCATGTAAGAATTTAAAACCAAATATAAAGTTTCCGATATAAAATACTGTCAAAAAAACAATCGTACCAATAACATTGAATGTTACGTGAACAGCTGAAACTCTTTTAGCATTGGTTCCAACTCCAATACTTGATATAAGAGCAGTAACGCAAGTTCCGATATTTTGCCCCATAATAATAGGAATAGCCATGCCAAATGTTATTTCTCCTGTTAGGGATAAGGCTTGTAATACACCGACAGAAGCGGCAGAACTTTGGATTACACCTGTAAATATTGCACCGATAATTACACCGATAATAGGATTTGCAAATGCGGTCAATATTTTTGTAAATTCAGGCATATCTGCTAAAGGTTTCATTGTATCAGACATCATTTGCATTCCGTACATTAATACCGCAAAACCAATAAGAATTGAGCCTATGCTTTTTGTTTTATCACGTTTTGCACTCATCATCATTATAATACCGATTAAAGCAATTATTGGTGAAAAAGACTCCGGTTTTAATAATCTTAAAAAGAAATTAGAACTTTCAATTCCGGAAAGTGATAAAATCCAAGCAGTGAGTGTTGTTCCGACATTTGAACCCATGATAACACCAATGGTTTGTCCAAGCTCCATAATACCCGAGTTTACTAAACCTACAAGCATTACTGTTAATGCTGATGACGATTGTATTGCAATTGTTATACCAGCACCTAGTGCTAACGACTTAAACGGATTAGATGTCATTGCCTTAAGCATTTTTTCTAACCGTCCGCCTGCAACTTTTTCTAAACCTGATGACATGACGTTCATACCGTACAAAAAGAACGCTAATCCCCCACAAAGCGTAAATATCGAAAATATATCCATAACCATTCCTTCCAAGTCTTACAACAATATTTTAAATAAGACAAATTTTATTATCAATAAAATGTTGCTGATTTGTAAAATATTAAGTTATCTTAACAGAGATGTTATATAAATGCATATCATGTGGAATATAGAACATGTTGGAATTCGAGCCAAAGGATTAATGGCTTAAGATTTAAAAACGGATATTAGCAAGTACGAGAGAAAAAATACATCAAAAGTATTAGAAACTTCTGCCTAAAGTTTAATGTAAAACGAAGTAGAAATTGAGTAATATGAAGATGTAGAGAAGTACTCAAAGTAACAAAGTACGAAAGGAATAGTTATGAGCAAACTAGTCCTACATGCAAATATTATATTTTGCGCCCTAACAGTACAATTAGGCCGCGTTTTTGCGTGTTTAGCCTGCATTAAAATCGCTCAAATATCAATGCAGATAGCTCATAAACTGTTTAAGCTGTTGTATTTACTGTTACTGACACGTATAAAGGATATGGAGGTGCTGTATGTCAATAACAGTTAGCACCAACATATCAAGTTTAGTTGCCCAACGGAGTTTGTATAGAAATACAAGCTCTCTTAGCGTATCTTTAGGTCGAATGAGTACGGGCTTAAAGATAAATTCAAGCAAAGATGATGCAGCCGGATACGCAATATCCAACAAGATGAATTATGAAAAATCATCATATAGTGTTGCTAAATCGAATGCACAAATGGGTCAATCAATGATAGACACAGCAAACGGTTCTTTAAACACAATAAGTAATATGCTCCACAGGATGCGTGATTTAGCTGAACAATCAGCAAACGGTACATACGGAGCAGAAGAGAGAGCCGCAATGCAATCAGAGGTTGAAGGCTTAAAACAAGAGATATACCGAGTTAAAGATTCTACAGAATTTAACGGTAAGAAGATACTAGGAACAGAAACAGTAAAACAAGTAACAGAAAAAGACGCAATAGCGCAAGGTTATAAAACTGTTCATAACGCTCAAGAGCTAAAAGAAGCATTAAAAGTGAATGATGCCAAAGTAATGATATTTGCAGACATAAACCTTGATGATTTGGGTGTTGACGAAACAGGTTCAAATTGGACAGCAGTTGGCTCATCAAGTTCAAATGCATTCCAAGGAACATTGGACGGAAACGGTTATACAATATCTAATTTAAAAATCAACAAACCTGATAGAAGTTATCAAGGTCTGTTTGGTTACACAAAAGGCGCAACAATTAAAAACATTGACTTAGAAAATGTCGATATAACCTCAAATGCTTATGGGGGGGGCTTGTAGGCTGTTCTACTAGCTCGCAAATCAGTAATTGCGATGTATCCGGTAATGTTACCGGAAGTGGTTCTTGTATAGGTGGACTTGTTGGATACTCTACAAGCTCTCAAATTACTGATTGTAGTTCTTTTGTAACTGTAGTAGGAAAGAGCCTTAATACCGGAGGTTTAGTTGGATATAGCCATGGCAAAACGACAATAGAAAATTGTAGTTCTTCTGCAACTGTAATAGGTACTACTCATACAGGTGGACTTGTTGGACAAGTTATAACAGATTCAATAATAGTTCATAGTATTTCATTTGCAAATGTAACAGGAAGCTATTATACTGGAGGTTTTGTTGGCACAAGTGATTACAAGTCAACAATAGAAAATTGTGGTTCCTATGCGACTGTCAAGGGGGCAACTTATTCAGGTGGATTTATTGGTTTAAATTTACATAATTCAATAATAACAAATTCAAAAACAACTGCTACAGTATCAGGTCGCAGATATTCAGGTGCATTTATCGGCGAATTTAGAGATGGTGTACTTGAAAACAATGAGTACAATTCAGAAATTAATAATGGAATGAGAGCTGTTGGCTCAGGTTTAGATAATCCAACAGAAGACCAAATAAGAAATAATACAAACCTTACTCCGGATGATTTTAAGAATTTAATAAAAGAAGAACCTATAAACAAGGTTGATTTACAAGTAGGTATTAATGCTACAGATACATCAACAATATCAGTAGACACAGGCTTTAACTTAGGATACTTAAGCGTAAATATATCAACAGAAAAAGGTGCAAGAGCTGCAATAGATAAAATAGATAAATTAATTTCGAAAATATATACAAAACAAACCGAGCTTGGAGCTGTATCAAACAGATTAAGTTCTGCAATAGAATTCCAAAATACGCAAATTAAATCGACATCAGCAGCAATGTCATTAATTCAGGATGCGGATATGGCAGAGGAAAGCAGTAAATACATAAAAAGCAAAATCTTACAGGATACAACAAGTTCTTTGTTATCTACAGCTAATCAAAGCCCTGAAATAGCTTTAAAGCTGCTCCAAAAACCAAAAAACAAAAATCAGAATAAAAATTTAAACGAGATTCCTTTGAACATTAATAATTCTAATTCTGTTATTTAACGTTTTTAAAAAATTCGTCAGTAATAAGTTGAGAATATTTTTTGTTCTCATTTACGGATATCAGCATTTTTGAATTATTATTATCGGTTTCAACAGCGGAAATAATGCCGCCAACCTGACCTACAGGAAGTTTATTGATTTTTGCCGTAAATCTTACATAAGGTACATCTTGGTTATAAGCTTTCATTGTGCCTTGTTTTGTTATTGTAAAATCATCAACCTGTATTGATTGATATTTTATTTTTTGTAAAAATTTTTGCATTTTATCATCAACAGTTCCGTTTTTGAAATCATCTTTTGTAATAATAGGCTTTTTATTTGTATCAACAATAATCATTTTTTGTCCGGAAGCTTCATGTTCTGCAAGAACTCCCTGATAACCGAATGCGCTTGCAGCTTTATCAATTGAATATTCTTCTGAAAGCTTAGAAAAATCACCTATTTTACTTGCGCGCTCCATAACGGATTCCTTTGATGAATCCATATGTTTCATATACATATCAACAAGCCAATCTTTGCCTCCGATTGATATAAAACCTATTAAGGCAAGTGATAAGATGATTATTTGTAAAATTTTTTTAAAGCACCCCATAATTATTTTGTCCTACATATAAGATTACATGATATTATTTTAATAGGAATACGATTTTATGGCAATACAAGAAATAAATTATATAAAATCATCCGAGGTTAATCCTGAGGACGCAACACCCGCAATGCAGTGTTATATTGAATTGAAAAAAGAACATAAGGATAAGGTTCTTTTGTATCAAATGGGTGATTTCTTTGAAACTTTTTTTGAAGATGCTGTTTTATTATCGAAAGAATTAGAATTAACCTTGACAGCAAGAGATGCGGGTAAAATATTAGGTAAGGTTCCATTAGCAGGCATACCTTTGAAGGCTCTTGACGGGTATTTGGAAAAATTGGTTAAAAAAGGTATAAAAGTTGCTATATGCGAACAGCTTGAAGATCCTAAATTTGCAAAGGGTATTGTAAAAAGAGGTATTACACGTATTGTTACGGCAGGTACTATAACTGAGAGCAATTTGCTTGATAAAACAAAAAATAACTACATTTGTGCAATCTTTAAAGATGAAAAGACTGAGATATACGGATTTGCTTATACTGACATTTCGACAGGCGAATTTAAGGTTACGCAGGCAAATTATAATTTAATAATTTCAGAACTTGCAAGAATTAAACCTTCTGAAATTATTGCACCGGCTGTTCAGCAAAAATTGTTACCATTTCAAATTGTGCCAGAACAAAAAGTTGATTTACCTGATGAAATAACTGCAAATTATAACTGTTCAATGGTTCCAAAGAATGTTTTTGACGAAAATTTTGCAAAAAATAATCTTAAAGCTGCAATGAAATTACAAACATTAGACGGACTTGGATTTGATGACTGTAAATTGGGGTTTAGAGCTGCCGCAGCAATGTTGGGTTATATTTGGGAAACACTAAAAGATAATTTCCCAAAATTTGAAACTATTGAGCCTTATGTTTTATCTGAATATGTTTTGATTGATTCGAGTACAAGAAAAAATCTTGAACTGGTTGAAACTCTCAGAGAAAAAAATAAATATGGTTCATTGCTATGGGCATTGGATAAAACAAAAACAAATATGGGTGCAAGACTTTTACGTTCTTGGATTTGCCAGCCTTTAAAAGACATTGACCAAATTATAAAACGACAAAATTTTGTTGAAGAACTAATTAATCTTGAAGAAACAAGAAATGATTTATCTGAAACGTTGGAGCAAATATATGATATTCAGCGCCTTGCAACACGCCTAAGCAATGGCTCTGTCAGTCCGCGTGATTTTATAGGTTTAAGAGATTCTTTGAAAAGATTACCTCAGGTTTTAGACATTGTAAGCAGAATTAATACGGATTTATTTGATGCTGTAAAAGAATTTGCTTCTGAATTGGAAGATTTTGCTTCAATTATCGAAAAAACAATTCAGGAAAATCCTCCAATGCTTTTAAAAGAAGGCGGAATTATCAAAGAAGGCGTAAGCGGTGAATTAGATTATCTGAATGACCTTTTAACCGGCGGTGAAAACTGGCTCAGAAACTTTGAAGAGACAGAAAAAGAACGTACGGGAATAAAGAATTTAAAAGTCGGATTTAATAAGGTCTTTGGGTATTTTATTGAAGTTACTAATTCTAATTTAAATATGGTTCCTGCAAGTTATATTAGAAAGCAGACTCTTACATGCGGAGAAAGATTTATTACAGACGAATTAAAAAAACACGAAGATGAAGTTTTAAATGCTCAATTTAAGGCAAGAGAATTGGAATATAAGTTGTTTTCCGATTTTAAAGAATATGCAAAAGAATATGTATCAAAGGTTAGAATTTTAGCTGATTCTATCGCTCAGCTTGATGTATTAAATTCCTTTGCGACGGTTGCGTTAGAAAATAATTATGTAAAACCGGAAGTGGATGAAAGTTTGAAATTCTGTGTGAAAAATGGCAGACATCCGGTTTTGGAATTGATTTTACCTTTAGGCGAATATGTTTCAAACGATTTGGAACTTGAAGCAAATTCAACTGATAAAACACAATTTATGATATTAACAGGTCCTAATATGGCCGGTAAATCAACTTATATGCGCCAAAATGCTTTGATAACATTAATGGCTCAAATCGGTTCTTATGTACCTGCAGACGAAGCTCAAATAGGTATTGTCGATAAGATTTTTACTCGTGTCGGAGCAAGCGATGATTTAACCTTAGGACAGTCTACATTTATGGTGGAAATGGTAGAAACTGCTTATATATTAAATTCAGCTACCGAAAAAAGCCTGATATTACTCGATGAAATTGGCAGAGGAACAAGTACTTATGATGGGGTTGCTATTGCTTGGGCAGTTGCGGAATATATTGTTCAAAACATAAAAGCACGTTGTATTTTTGCTACTCACTATCACGAATTAAATGTTATGACAAATTCATATCCGCAAATTAAAAATTACAGAATTACAATAACTGAAAAAGACGGTAATATTGTATTTTTACGCAAAATCGTTGAGGGCGGAGCAAGCAAAAGTTATGGCATTCAGGTTGCTAAAATGGCGGGCTTACCAAACATTGTTATTGAACGTTCAAATGAATTGATGAATAAATTGCAAAAAAATCAAACAAATAAAAAATTCGTTTCTAAAAAAAGCACCGAACTTGAAATTGATACTCCTCAATTAAATCTTTTTTAATATAATCTTGTGATAATTTTTTGCACATGCTAATATTTAATAAAAGTTATAAGGAGTATATTTCATGGGATTATTTGAAAAGAAACCAAAAAAGATTTTAAAAGAGGCATTAAAAGTATTAGGTAAAAAACAATTGTCTTTGATTATTCACGGAAGCAGTTTTCCTGATTTACAAAACGAAGACACTGCCTATGGTACATATAATTCAAATGGTGCTAAAAGCTTAATGGAATATATTTCTGGTGTATTTACATCAATACAACTTGGTCCTAACGGTAAACTAAAATCTTGTGACAGTTCACCTTATACAAGTACAATTTTTTCAGGTAATCCGTTATTTATCAATTTAAAAGAATTAACAACAGCAGAATGGGGTTCTATTTTATCAAATGAAACATTCAATTCAATTGTTAATGAAAATCCAAATAAAAATGTAAATAAAACCTCTTTTTCATATGCTTATAGACGTCATGATGATGCTTTGAACGAGGCTTATGATAATTTTGTTAAATCTGATGAAATGAAAAAGCGTGTTAAACAATTTGAAATTTATAAACACGAAAATGCCGCATGGCTTGATAAAGATGCTTTATATCAAGCTTTGTCTGTAGAACATGGAAATGATTATTGGCCTTTATGGAAGTCAGAAACTGATAAAAATTTGTGTAATCCGAAATCAATTGAACAAAAAATGGAATATGCAAAAAGAATACAGGAAATTGAAGAAAAATATAAACGTGAAATAGATTTTTATAAATTCTGCCAATTTGTATTAAGTTATCAATCAGCTGAAACAAAAAAAATTGCAGATAAAAATAAATTAAAAATGATTGCTGACAGACAAGTTGCATTTTCAGATAGAGATATTTGGGCTTATCAGCAATACTTTTTAGAAGGTTGGATGTTAGGTTGTCCGCCTGATTATTTTTCAGCTGACGGTCAAGCTTGGGGATTTCCGGTAATGAACCCTGATTTTATGTTTAATGAAGACGGTTCATTAGGTGAAGGTGGAAAATTAATGAAAGAACTATTCAAGAAAATGTTCCGTGAAAATCAAGGCGGTGTAAGAATTGACCATATTGTCGGATTAATTGATCCTTGGGTATATAAAGCAGGCTGTAAACCAAAAATTGAAGAAGGTGCAGGACGCTTGTATTCTTCTCCTGAACATGAATTTTTAAAGAAATTTGCAGTTATTACGGAGGATAATCTTAATTTAGATGTAGAAGCCGATAAAGAACAGAGAGTAAAAAATCTTTCAAAAGCTCAAATAAAAGCTTATGGCAGATTAATCGAAAAAATTGTAATTGCGGCAGCAAAAGAAGAAGGGTTAAATAAAAATTCTATTGTATGTGAAGATTTAGGAACCTTAACTAATCCTGTTGCAGCTGTTTTAAAAGAATACGGTTTGTTAGGTATGAGATTAACTCAGTTTGTTGTTCCTGATATGGAAGAACATCCTTACAGATGTAAAAATATTCCTGAAAAATGCTGGGCAATGGTAGGAACTCACGATAATAAACCAATTTCCATGTGGGCAGATTCATTGGTGAATACTCATGAAGCATATTTACACGCTAAGGGCTTGGTGGAAGATTTATTTCCTAATGCGGATAATAAAGATGATATTATTGTAAAATTAACTCAGGATACAGAGTTTTTGGCAAAAATCAAATTGGTTGAAATATTTGCTTCAAAAGCAGAAAATGTTCAAATATTTTTCACGGATTATTTTAATGTTAAAGATATATATAATGTTCCGGGCACATCAGGTGATGTTAATTGGTCATTAAGATTACCGAATAATTTTAAAGAATTAAAGACTATTGACTTACCTCAAATACTGAAAATGGCAATAGAGGCTCGCGGAATAGAATTTGCTGAAAAATACAGTAAGTTAATTAATGAATTAAATAGTTTATAGATTTATGTTCAAAAAGATTATAATAACTTTAATATTATTACTGTTGCCTTTATCTGCAAATGCTGATATTGCAAACGAAGCTCGCCTTGATTACAACAAAGGTATTGATTATTATAAAATTGGTCAGTACGAAAAAGCAGCCGAATATTTTCGTTCTGCAATAAACGTAAGTCCGGATTTTATTGACGCTTACTATAATTTAGGTAGTATTTATGAATTTCTGGGTCAAAATGATCAAGCTTTAACTGTATTTGAACAAATTTTTATAAGACAACCTTCCGATTATGAGGCGGTTTATAAAGCAGCTGCTGTTGCATCAAAACTTGGTCAGTACGAAAAAGCTCTTCAATATTTGGATACTATACCGAAAGGTTCTTCGCAATTTGATATCGCAAGAACCCTTGCTAGTCAAATACGTTCAAAAAATACCGGCGGTCAGGATATTAAAGTTCCATTGCAAGCTATTGATACTGTTTCAGGGCAAACTTCACACATGTTTGACGGCATACAGGGACCAACAGGCATGGTTACGGATGATTTGGGTAATCTCTATGTCGCTTGTTATGCAGACAACTCTATTATAAAAATTTATCCGAGTGGTCAGAGAGTTATTTTTGTTAAGGATAAACGAATAAACGGACCAATAGGTCTTGCAATTGATGTTATGGGTAACTTATATGTTGCTAACTATGCCAGCAATAATGTATTAAAGGTTACAAAAAACGGTGTTATAAGTGTTCTTATTGCAAATATTGATAAACCATACGGACTTTATTTAAAGGGAAATATGTTATTTATTTCTTCTCAAGGTTCCAATTCCGTTCTTAGATACAAGCTTCATAATTAAGGTTTTCCAAAATTTTTGATGAAGAATAAGCTTTATTTAAAGTATATAAATGAATTCCTTTTATGTTATTTTCAATTAAATTTTGGCATTGTTCTGTTGCAAAATCTATACCAAAATTTTTAATATCATCTTTGTTATCTTTATATTTTTCAAGACTATCTGTTAATTTTTTTGGTAATGTTACTTTTGCAAGTGTAAGCATTTTTTCAAGCTGTTTATAACTTATAATTGGCAAAATGCCTGCAATAACGGGCTGAGTTATATTTTCTTTTTCAAGCAAATCCATATATTTATATAGTTTGTCATTATCAAAAAACATTTGTGTAATAATTATATCGGCTCCGGCTTTAAGTTTCTTTTTTAAATTTTGAATGTCTGTTTTTAAATCCGGTGCCAAAATATGTCCTTCGGGATATCCTGCAACTGCGATAGAAAAATCTGTTTTTAATTTTAAATATTCAACAAGTTCGTTTGCATATCTGAAATCAAGATAACAAATGTCATTATTTTGAGGTTCATCCCCTCTAAGGGCTAATATGTTTTCAATATTCAATTTTATCAAATCATTTAAATATGAATCGATTTGTTCTTTACTTGAACATACACAAGTGAAATGGGGCATAACGTTAATATTTTGTTCTACTAATGATTTTACTATATTATAAGAATTATCTTTATTAGAGCCTCCTGCTCCATACGTTACTGAGATTAGAGCAGGGTTATATTTTTTTAAAATCATTATGTCTTCAAAGAGTTTATCTGTTTTATTTCCGTCAAAGTCATCTTTTGGCGGAAATACTTCAAAAGAAATGTTTGTTTTGTTTTTTGAATAAATATCTCTTAGTTTCATAATAGTATTTTACAACAAAAAAACGGACAAACCTGTTTTGCCCGCTTGTATGTGATTAAAAGTGGTGGGCATGGCGCGATTCGAACGCGCGACCTATCCCTTAAAAGGGGAGTGCTCTACCTGCTGAGCTACATGCCCTCACTTTTTAATTCGGTTTAACTTGGTTTCGGGGGTGAAACTTTATTCATTCACCGTTCAGTCAAGTTTATAAAAACTTCCGAGCACGCAAGTAAGAATCTTTCGACTCCGTGTAAGAATAATTTAGCAAGAAAAAAGTTTTAAGTCAACTGTTTTTTTATCCACAAAAAAAGACTGACTATTGTCAGTCTTTTTTGATTATTTTACGTCAATGTATTTTTTTGCGCATTCAAACATTGAGTTTACCAGAGCTGCATTGGAATATATATTCATTCCGCCTGCTTCTAATACTTGCTTTACCCTGTTTTCCCAAATGGGATATATTTCATCTGTTGTTAAATCAAGTACTTGACCAATCATACTTAATTCTTTATAGTCAATGGGTAGAGGTAGCGCACCTCTGAGAATATCAACAGTTTCAAGACGTTTTTTTCTCGGAAATGATTTTAGGAAATTAACGACACTTAAACCTTTTTTTGCCATATTATCTTTTATAAATTCAATAGATTCGTCAATCATAATAGGTTCTTGCGGTATTTTGTATTCTTCAAACTCTTCCGGTTCAATTTCCATTACGGTTGCGATACGTTCTAAGGTTGTACTTCTTGTTGAAAAAGGAATTGTATTGTCTATTAAATTGTATACGTAAGATAGAGTTACGCCAATCATTTCAGCGAAGTCTTTTTTATGTAAACCTGTTTTATCTAAAAAGTCGCTGACTTTTTTTGAACTCATTTCTTTTATTATTGGTTTAGCTTTTTGTTCTGATTTCATTTTTTATCTCCCCTATAATTTTGATACTTTTTTGGAGTCTCCGTGTATCATAAATTAACCTTTTTTTATCAATTTGTTAAGCGAAAGGTAGACAGTACGGTTGGTAATATTTATTTGCGTTAAAATTATATTTATAAAGTATCTTTTATAAATAACAGTGAGGATAATTTTGAAACTTATAGCAGCGTTGGGAAATATTGGGGATAAATACAGCTTTACACGTCATAATGCAGGGTTTATGACGATTGATTATTGGGCTATAAATTCAGGTTTTTCTTTTAGAGATGACTCAAAATTAAAATCAATGTTTACAAAAATAAAATATAAAAATGAGGATATTATCATCATAAAACCTACAACGTATATGAATTTGTCCGGTGAAGCAGTTAGTCTTGTTATGAATTATTATAAAATTGACATAAAGGATTTACTGATAATTTATGATGACTTGAATTTGGATTTAGGACGTTTACGTTTTAGAGCAAGTGGCTCTGATGGCGGTCATAACGGAATAAAATCAATAATACAACGCATAGGTACAAACAAATTTGACCGTTTAAAATTTGGTATAGGTCCTCAGCCTCCAATTCCTTCCGAAGCCTTTGTGTTGCAAAATTTTTCGAAAGAGCAGGAACCTTTGCTAAAAGATTCTATAAAACTGGCTAATGAGGCTATTATGTTTTATCTTGAAAATGGTATTGAAAAAGCACAAAATAAATTTAATTAGCCTGTTAGGTTAATATAGAAACTTATATTTGTAATATAATTAAAGAAAATTTGAAAGGATTGATATGTCAATTGAATTAGCAGAACAATTTGAAGAGCAAGAAGAATACGAAAAAGCTTATGATGAATATAAAAAGCTTTTAAATTCACGTCCAAAAAGTGTAGAATTGTTGCAAAGAACAGCACATATAGCCGGTATTTTAGGCAAAACAGATGAGGCTGAACATTATTTTACAAAATTGCTTGAAAATGATCCTACAAACGAGGTCGCATATGAACAGTTAATGGATATGTTCATTAACTCTGATAAATATAAATATTACTCTTATAGAGGTAATTTACACTTAATTCAGCAAAAATTTGAACATGCTGCGGGTGATTTTAAAAAAGCGCTTGATAAAGCGCCTGATACTGCAAGAGCAAATGTTACAAGATTTATACTTGCAGGCATTTACACTAATATTGGCAAAGAAAATAATGCTATTGATGAATATTTGCGCATAATCGATTCGCATGATGCACCTGATGCTGCGTATCTGAATTTATCAAAAATTTATGAAGAACAAGATGTTCTTTCAAGTGCTGTTGAAATCCTTGAAAGAGCCATAAAAGACGGACATGAATCTCAGGTTATAAAAGATGTTTTGGCAGAAATGTATTTGAAGAATAATCAAACAGATGCTGCGGCAAAAACATCTTCGGATAAAATGGTTCAACTGCGTTGTTTAATTGAAGATGAAAATTATGATGAAGCTCAAAAACAAATTGATGCGATGCAAGCAGACTATAAGAAAAATCCAAAATATTTAACTCTTGTAGCTCAGTTTTATTATGCACAAAAGAATTTTGATAAAGCTTTTGAATATGTGGATGAATTTGCAAAATTTGATAAAAATTCACCGCTTATTTATCAAATGCGCGCTTTAATTTATGAAGAAAAAGGGCAGGAGTTTGAAGAACATTACAACTGGGCAAAATATAACTACATCAGAGGTAACAAAGACGTTGCTTTAAATGAATATATGCAAGCTTATAACTTTAAAAAAGATGATTCTGCATTAGTTTATACTATTGCAGAATTGCTTGACGAGATGAAAGACAGAACCCACGCTGCGGAATTTTATGAGGTTTTAGTTAATCTTGAACCAAATAATAAAAAGGCTCTTGAGCGTCTGGGAGAATTTAGGGAAAGTATAGGTGATTACAAAATGTCAGTTGAATATTTTGAAAGATTATATGAAATTGATAAACGTAATTCGTCAATGTTAAAATCTTTGGCAATGGGCTATGAGAAAATAAAACGACCTGATAAAGCCGCTGAATTTTATGAAAAATATTTGTCATCAGGAGCTTTGAGCGAAGAAGAAGCAATATCAATCAAGAAAAAAATAGAAAAATTAGAGGGTAAAAAGAAGGATTATTCTGAAACTTCTGACCAAGACAGCGGACTAATCGGCTGGATAATGAAATTTTTTAATAAATAATCATTAAACTTGAAATAATTTATATTTATGTTTTAATATAGTTACTGAGGGTTTAGGCTCTCTAGTCTTAATGAAAGCAGGACAATTTATTTGTCAAAAAATGTTAAATTAGCAAAATTTGCAGGTTTTTGTTACGGTGTAAAGCGTGCCGTAGAGACTGTAAAGAAACTAAAATTAGAAAATCCTGACAAAAAAATTTTTGTTTTGGGCGAGCTTATCCATAATTCACAAGTTATAAAAGAGCTTGAAGAGTTAGGTATTAAAACAGTTGACGTATTGCCTGAAAACGAAACAGGAATTTGTGTAATAAGAAGTCATGGTGCTTCTCCGCAAGTCATTGAAGATATACAAAAACGAGGTTTTGAACTTGTTGATTTAACTTGTCCGGACGTTAAAAAAGTTCAGCAACACGCAATTCAACTTGCAAAAGAAGGCGATTATGTAATTATTGTCGGAAAAGCTGAGCATCCGGAAGTTATTGCAATAAAAGCGAATGCTGAACAATATACGGACAAA
>JAFWGJ010000161.1 GCA_017512405.1 bacterium
GCTTATCATTTTTATTTATATCAATGTGAATGTCTGAAATTACTCTAATTCGCATAATTCTCCATTTTCTTCTTCTAACTCTTCATCATAATAATCATCTTTATTTAAATAATCAGGTTCACTTAAGCCTTTTTTGTTGTTGTATAAATATGAATATTTAAGAGGATAACGCATTCGCTTATTATAGATGCATAGCATTGCTTCTGCATAACCAAGAGAGCCGTTTCCTCGTTCTACTGCGCTTCTTGTAAGCTCTCTTATTGAACAAGCTCCTAATTTTTCTTTAAAAACATTCTCATCAATTTTAGATCCGTATGCGACTAATATCTTTGCAATACCTTTTAAGATGTTTGAACTAAATGATTTAACATCACCCTCCCAAGTGGCAATACAAAGTCTCAAAGTATTATCTAAAACGTGGTAACCATATTTTCTAAAAATATATTCTAAAGTCGAAATTGCACAAATACCACCAACACACTGTGTTGGAGTAATTCTCATATTATATGATTCAACCAATGCTTTAATTGTAAGCTGTTCAGGATTTTCCGCCTCTACATTTGCGACATATATCTCATAAGGTTTTAGAGCTTTAACAAATTTTTGTTGATTTGCAAAAATATCTGCCTCATGACCATATTCTAAATCGTCATATACCATGCACCACACAGGTGTTTCTCTTGAACCTGAAACTGTTGCAATAATTTCAATGGTGTGTTGCCCATTAAATACATAATTAACCCCATCTCTTCTACTTACTTTAACAGGGTTTATCTGATATAAATCAAAGTTTTCCACAGCCTTTTTTACATGAGCTTCAGATAAATTTCTCTGATAATCCTGATTTGATACAAGATTTTTTATTGGTATTTGCTCAAAATGGACATTAGGAATAAACTCTTTATAATCATCCATTATCTACCTCCATTGCTAATATTATTGTATCCGCTGTATATTTTAGATTTTGCAATTCATTTTTGAGTTTCCGTTTTGCTTCATCGGAAGAAGCATCAAAATCTTCTTTACTTAATACACGTTCCATTGAACCTATCCACGATGGTATTGTAAAGACTAAACTCATAATCTCTCCATCGGGATCATAACTTGGCATATCTTTCACTGTAACTTTTTTAGGATGTATTTTCCTACTTGTATCTGCCATTGTTCTTTGTTTAACAGCATTAACTTTACTTGGAAGTTGAGTAAGTATATCGGTAACATCTTGTTGGGTAAGTTTAACGTTGCCCTTTAAAACCTGATTGCAAAATTCTGAATCTTCATTTGATAGATAATCTATTGATTTTGCAAATCTTGAGTAAACTTTAACGGTATTTTGCGAAATACTATATTCATCCCCAAGTCTTTTAGCAGTTTTATTTTTTCCTTTGTATTTGCTCTCATCTGGAAGCAACTGACTTATATATTGATTATTACCATCTTTATTTTTGCAACTTTGCACAACTTTTTCAGCTTCATATCTTTTACCTATCAAATATTTCTTAGTTTCTAATGATATATTTCTTCTTCCAAGTTGATTTGCACAAATCCATATAATAATCTCTTCCCTTGTATTAAAGTCTATTTCTTGTGTATAAAAAGGAATATTATTTTTTGTGCAAATGTTATACCTATTATGCCCATCTATGATAGTATTTTTAAATACACAAATAGGTTCACGACAGCCATACTGCTTAATATTTTCTTCTAACTGTTCAAACTCATCATCTTTTAATGGTGGAATAAGGCTTTGAAATTGTTTGTCTATGATTAATTTATGTACTTTTTTTTCTTGCATTTTAATCCTACTTTGTAACTTCTTGCGCTTCTTCTAATTTAAATTTAACAACACTTTGTCCTGAAACTTGATATCCAAGCATCTTATAACTTCCGTTTTGTTTCCATTCTGTTCCTAATGCACAAAGGTTCTTAATTAAATTAGTGCTATATAATTCAAAAGACTTATTGTTTTTTAAGTTATGTCTTGATATACGATGAGCTTTAGAATCGTTTCTGTCGCTCGGTAAAATTGCAACCGACTTATCATCGGGATTAACTAATAACAAAATATATTCAGGATCGCCAAGTATATGCAGAGTATCTTTATGGATTCTTATTATGTATTTCCTTAAATTAACGGACAACCCCGGTTTTAAAGTTTTACTCATTTGTTACCCCCTCGATATTTTGATTTTCACTATTTGTTTTTGCCTTTTTATCATTTATGCCAAATACGGTATAACCATTAAAAATATTAACTTGCATCCTTCGTTTATGCTCGGCAACGGGCAATCCAAACTGATTCTGCCATTGTTCAGGAAATACAGGTGTTCGTGATGTTTTTGGTTTTTCACCTTCAACAATTGTTCTTGTATATATTTCCGGAGCACTTAAGTCAAATATAAATAAATATTCATCATTACTTTTGATAAGTTTTCCCAACAATTTATATCTATAATCGGGATTCCAATCCATCAAACTGATAATTTTTCCAAAGAATACACGACAAGTTATTTGTTTAGGTTTTCGCTTTGGAGTGCACCACAGAAAAGAATCCTTTTCGTCTTCACCACATGGTCTAACTGCTAATTTTTTCTCTTCTGAATTAACAAGAATTTGAACATAGTCAATTTCGGGCAGTTTTTTAATAGAAGCGGTATTCAAATAAATCTTACTAAGATTAAATGTTATAGATGGTTCATATATATGTGCAAAATATTCCCCCCTAACTACTTGATAGCCATCATAATCAAAATCAACATCTTCAATAACATCAAGAATTTCTCGTTGCTCTGCTTTTTCTTGTCCTGTTACGATTTCAGGAATCATATCGCTAAAATTTTCACTCATTGGCATTACCTTCCTGCCCCATATAATTTTTGAGGCTTTCAATATTATTTCTTAAATCATCTTTTCCTGTAACATTCAAAGAATCATCTGTTTCAAGCTCTTCACCTTCTTCTTGAGACCTCCATTTTTTATTTAAAATTGCAAGTTCTCTTGCTTGTGCCTGACGATAATAGTTATCGCCAAATGATTCAGCCCATTCACATGGGAATGCCAATATATCTTTTGTTCTGCCTTTAGTAAATGGCTGTACATCATCGGGAAATTGTTCAGAGACATCATTTTCGTTAATATTTTGGGATATAAAAACTTCGGTTTCAGTCATATCGAATATAATTAAACTTTCATCATCTTTTTGATGTTTTATTCCATTAATTCTGTATTTATACGAAGGTTTCCAATCAAAAATTGTATAAATTGTTTTAATATATGCTGCCGCAGACAATGTTTTTGCATATATCATATCTTTGGTAATTTTTCCCCACTTTACTGCGGTTCTGCACTCTTTAGTGCATGGTCTTATTGCAAATAATTTTTTAGTAGGATTTATAAGCATTTCTACAAATTGGTTGTTGTTAAATTTTCTGACACATTCTGTGCTAAATGTCACATTTTTATTTGTAAATGTAACAGTGATTCTATTAAGCAAATCAAAGAATTGAGAACGTGCAACTTCAAATTTTCGTAAGTCAAAATCACCTGTTTGTGCTTCAACCTCAATTGTATCTTCGTTATCAAAAGAATCGTATGCACTTTTTGATGCTTTAATGTAATCTTCAGCACTAAAGCCTGCCCATCTTGGATTGATTACAACATATCCTTTTAATATGCCTTCTTTTATCACTTTTAATTTTGGAAGAATACCTTTGTTGCCATATCTTGCATTGCTTATAAGTCTTTGAACTGCTATAAAATCATCTCTCGATATAATTGGCTCGTGTTGATTTTTCCACCTATGTTGTTCAAGATTATGGCGGTTCTTTTTTGATTTGTGATCTAAATAGTTTGGAGTCCAAGTCTTTCTTGTAAGTACATCTCCGCAATGTCTTTCATTTTGAAGTATTTGCAAAACAGAACCTGCTGACCATTTAGTATTTCCTTTTTTAGTTGTTCTGCCATATTCTGTAAGAATATCCGCAATCTGTTGACAGGTATTCCCATATAAATACATAAAAAATATAAGTTTTACTGTTTGCGCTTCTTCTTCATTTATAATTAGATTTCCATCTTCATCTCTATCGTATCCGAGAAGTGCAGGAGTAAGAAGAATTCCTCTTCGGAATCTCATTTCTAAAGAGGCATTCATAATATCGCTTTTAATATGTGATTCTTCTTGAGCCATAGTTGCAAGAAATGACAAAGCCATTTCACTTCTGCTATCTAACGTATAAATATTTTCTGTCTCAAAAAATATGCCAACAGGATTTTTTAAAGCCTTTAATTCCCTGACATATTCAAGACAATCTAATGTGTTTCTCGCAAAACGAGATACACTTTTTGTTACTATTAAATCAATTTTGCCGGCCTTACAGTCTTCTATCATTCTTACAAATGAGTCTCGGTGGTTCAAAGATGTGCCTGATATACCTTCATCTGCGTACATTCCTACAAATGTCCATCCTTCGTGTTTTTGAATCAAATCAGTATAGTGATTTTTTTGTAATTCATAAGAAGTCGTTTGATTAATATCAATTGTTGAAACTCTTGCGTATGCCGCCACTCTTTGCTGATTATTTACATCAAATAGCTTTGGTTGAGGTATTGCCGGGATAACATCTACGTCAGCAGAGTCGTTCCCTTTGTATCTTTCTCTAATTTTGGCTTTTTTTAATTCAATATCGTTGTTATCCATTCCTGTTTCCTTATATTTATTGAATTATAAAAAGCTGAAAAGCTAAAAGCCATAAACCACAAGTCAAATGACCTAACTATTGGTTAAATATATTCCTGCGAAGACTGTTTTTTGTTGAACTTGCAACATCATAAATTATTTGCTTTTCTTGAATATTGCAATCTTTAATAATATTGTTTATTGTTGAATCTAAATAATTGTTGTTTTTTGTTTCATCGCCTAATAATAAATCTACCGTAACTCCCAAATTATTTGCTATTGAAATAATTGATTTTAAACTTAGTTTCTTTTTCCCCTGTTCAACATAACTAATATATGCTGAAGATAAATTGCATTTTTCTGCTAAACTTTCTTGCGATAAATTTTTCTTTAATCTTACTTCCCTGATTTTAAGTCCAACTTTTTTGTAATTAATAACCATAGTTCCTCACTTTCTGCCATTGGCTACTATGGTCATAAATACAAAGTTAATAAATTGATGTAAAAAATTATTATATTTTTTCATTATTTACTGCCTTAATTCCCTTTATTTATGCATATTTAGGTTTGCGCATGAAAGTGGCGCAAACCACTTTTTATTCCTCAATTGGTGATATTAAGTCCATTTCTATATTGTATTTTTTTCCATTTTTATCAACGCAAGTTGCAAATGGAATATCACCATCAGCGAACTTATTTGTCCAAGTGTAAATTAATAATCCATATTCATTTGTTTTGTGATTTTTAATTTTAGTTCCAAACATAGTTCTGTCTTTTTCAATCATTTTTTAGTCCTTTCTTATTATTTCGCCAAAGTATTTATCATCAGGTTTTTCAGGATCAAGTAAGCATTCGATCATAAATACAAATCTTTCACCGGTATTAAAACCGTCTAATTGTTCACAACAAACCATATTTTTTTCTTTGTTTATTGCGATTACTTTGTAATCGTAATCTGTATTACTATTAAATCCTTTTATGTGTTTGAGTTTGTAAATGCCATTTAATTCAATCATCGCTTGCCCTTTCAGGTTTAATGTGCATTAACATTAATCACTCACAAGAACATTTAATTAAAGTCATTGTGGGTGATTTTGTATCATTTGGACACATATACAGATTGAAAATAATCAATAATGGAATTATAATAATATTGAGGTGAATGCCCAAGAAAGTGGTTTATAGTACCGCTTGGGATAAGCCTCTTTTTTATTCAATTCTGTCAATATACCATAATGATGTCTGGTTATTATTAAAGTTCCAACGCAGGTCAAAATAAAAATCTTGTTCATAATCGTGAGTCGGCTTAATAAATGGTGGCAGGAAGTTTTTACTTTCTTGATGTACCTTATAAGTATTTATTGCTGATCGTAATTCATTGCGGAATTTGACTTTGAACTCTTCCAAAGTCAGCTCCAACCGTTCTTCGTTATTTCGTCTATTCTTAATTATTAGTTTTCTGCTCATTGTTTTAATCCTATATTATATAAATTGTTCTTGTAAATTACCCATGTGTCTAAAAACAGGGGATTAAACCCCTGCTTTTAAATATTTCATAAATGTTTCTTTAACCTTAACCGCTAATTCAATGTGCTCTTTTGCAAATTCTTGGTATCTGTCAGGATTAGTAAAATCTACAAATTTAATTCTTCTAATATTTGAACTTTTGTTTGTCGGTAAATTTAGCCATTCCATTGTCCCAAGTTCCTTTTCAAGTTCCTTTTTATGCCCCTCTAACTCGGTATAAAGTCCTTTATTGTTACCAATGAATATTTCAGATGCTATGTAATTACTCTTAATGCTTATTGTTTGTTTTATATACGCATCTTTTACCCCGATTGAAATATTTTGATAATGCTGAGATGCCGGAGAGATTTGAAAATCACCTTCACCCATTTCGTCACAGGTATTAAAATATGCATTCCAATAATCTAATTGAATGCCACCTGTCTTTGAAATTGTTTTTATCTTTTCTTTATTCGGTTTTAATTCAGGCTTTAAAATACATTTAACATCGATTTTATCTTCATTTAAAAAGACTTTAAAAACAAAAATTCCGAATCCGTTAACGGCATATTTATTTATAGTTTTAATTTGATTTAAAATCTGTTCTTTTTCATTAACAATAAACCAAGTAATATAAGGTGGAAGTGTAAAATCTCTGACTAATGAATCATTTAATAGATTTCCAAATGTTTCTGTGTTTTGTGTTAAATTTCCAAGTTTAATAATTACTTTGCCGTCTGCTTGTGGGTATTCTGCTAATAATGAAGTTACTGCCGGAGGATTGTAATCCTCAATAAATTCTGAAAAATTCTGTTTGCTTGTAAGAATTTCTTTTGGTGCAAGTTTTTCTGTCATAGTGACCTCCTTTAATTTAGTACAGTCACATTCATCACTCGGAATTAACATTAATTAAAGTCATTTTGCTGTATTTTGTATCATTCGGACACATTACCAACCGTTCCCGTCAAGTCCCCGGATATTTTTTTCAGCAGTCGCTTTATTGAAATAATCGTTTTGAGTATCGTATATTTTTTGATATTTTGCTTTCGTTTTCGGATTTGATGTGCTTTCAAGCATTCTGCGAGCCTTACCACTCTCTTTATAGGAATTATTATAAAAGGAGTTTAATTGCCCGTTAGACATATTTTTAATGTCATTTGCGGTATATTTCCCTCTGACATTATGTTTCTCATTAATTCCTAAATAATATGCTTGAGATCTGATATCTAATCTTGCACGTGCATCGTTCAAAACTCCCGTTTGTTTATCAATAGCTTCCCATTTTGCATCAACTCCGGGATCGGTGTCTTTCATCTTTTTAAATTCATCAACCATTTTTTCAAGTTTCTGTTGCTCATGTAAGACATTAGCCTGTTCTTTATTCATCAGATTTTTTGCATTTGTTAATGCCCTATTCAATTCTGAATCAGTCATTTTTGAATATTTTTCCTGATAAATTTCATTAAGACTGCGGAGTTTTACTTCTTGATCCTGTTGGGATGATGCACCACCACCTCCGCCGGATCTTCCTCCGCCTGAACCACGACCGCCCATTATTTATCACCTCGCATTTTTGGTATATCTATATCAATCCAATTCTTTTCGCTTGTACTCCAAGTAATTTTACGACCTGACTGTTTTGCCATTTTCTTTATTACTTTATCAATCTGCTTTCCGCTTGATGATTTAAGTTCCTGCCAATCGTAATCTTCCTCATAGCGTGCGTGAGACGGATTCTTCCATTTGCCTAAATATCTGATTTGAACACTTACAGAATCGCCATAATCTTCAACCCTGAAATCTGAATTTGAAATATATCCGTCTGAATCTACACCTCGTCTCAAGTTATATTTTAGGTCTGAAACTGTACTATCCATAGACATTTTAGGTTTTGACCTTCTTGGATCTTTTTCTTTCTTTTCAGGTTTTATTCCATTCTTTTTATTTTCTGCACGTTTAGCACGAGCCTTTGCAAGAGCATCGAGTCGTTTTTGTTTCAGGTCTGCCGCTTTTTTAGCATCCAATTCGTTAATTCTATCTTGGATGTCGTGCATAGCTTTGACTCTCTGTTCTACTGACAGATTTGAATTACCTGAGATACTGTTATATAAATTAATTAATTCATTTTTATCTGTAATACCTTCACCAGTTGGGATTTTTTTAGCAGCGGCTCCGCCACCGCCTTTACCACCGCCGGATCCTCTTCCGCCCATAGTTAGTGTCCTTTCTTTTTTATGTCGTTAAATTTATTCATGTACGGTTCGAACCATCTGACATTTTTATATTCATCAAGTTCGGTCAGCCTGTTTCCATAAACCAAAATCTCTTTCGGTTCAAGTCTTTTCACCATTTCTTTAAAACCATCTAAGAACAACTTTTTAGCATACTCGTCATTAAGCACACCGACCGTTCCGACCGCAACGACAGAGCCTTTTTCAATGCCTAAAAAGGCAAAGTCATAACTGTCCTCGGTAGACCAACTTATGGTCGGAATAACTTTAATTCCATGTGCTTGCCAATATGCCGCACACCATCTGTTTCTATAAGTTTGCCATATTTGAAATGCCAATGGATATGTGGTGTACATTGAAAAATCAGGAGATAAAACTCCGTCATATTTTTTTAATTCAGGAATTTGAGAATCTGCCCACTTCCAACAACGCTCGAATCTATAATCATCAAGAAAAAAGTGTGCCGTTCCTTTTCTGTTTCTGTCCACCCGATAAGGGATGAGTTCTTTTATCTCGAACTCATCCTTTTTTATATCAGGTATCCCGTAGGCATTAGAGGAGCGAAAAAATCCCTTTTCAACATTCTGAACATTTAATAAATCTCGCCAAGACATCAAACTCCTCCTTATGATCTTAAGTTTTGAACTTCGCCTAACAGATAATTTGCAAATGTTTCAACTGCGGTTACACCCTGATCAAAGCAATAATCATCAAGTTCTGACGGGGTTTCTTTGATTTTGTCTTTTAATTTATACAAACTATCGAGAGCCGGCTGAGTGTATTTTGCAAGATTTTCATATAATTTCGTAATTGATGTCGGAACATTCTTTTTCAAAAGTTTCAAAATAAACGGTTGAATCAATGTCCATAAAAAACTAAAATCTTTCCAAGATCTAACAAACGCAAGTAAATTCATAATAACTTCCTTTCTTTTCCAACTTGTATTTATTTTCTTTAATTTTCTTTTTGTACCATTCGGCTTTATTTCGCAGATATCCTCCAACCCTGATTATTTGCAAATTAGGTAAGTACGGAAGATAAATAATATCGATTTTCCCTTCAGGTTTTGTTTTTTTGCGGTCAAACTCATAGTGGGTAAATACAGTTTTTTCGGTAATCAAAATGCCATATTGAACTGATAAATAGGCAGTTAAACAACATAAAGTTTCAATCTGTTTTTGAGTTAAGGGGTATTTGGTTTCTTTTTTTGTATAATTGAACCCTGCCATTCCGCAAACAGATAAACCGATGCATCCTGTGTTTCCGCCTCCGCAATGTGCCGCATAATTTCCGTCTTTGCAATTCATATTATCTTCAGGTTTATGTGTCCCCGGATAAATTCTGCCGTTAGAATCAACAACGAAATGATAAGCCTGCAAATCGGTTTTACATGGATTATTACTGCCGGCAGTCCAATGTAAGCAGATTTTATTCAGAGATGTCATCCTCTTCCTCCATTAATTCTGCCAATTTGGTCTCAAGTTCTGTTTTTTCAGAGGTTAATTCTGACAACTGTTCTCTTAATTCATTGATTTGAGATTGGTAATATTCCAAATAAGTAGTACCGTCTTCACGAGTACCACCCTCTCTTAATGCCCTAATAGATTTTAAATCCCAAGCATCAAGTTGTTTGTGTATTTCTTCAATCTCCGAATTAATCTCATTAATTCTTTGATTTTGTGAGTATCCCGGCTGTAATGTAATATCCACAACCTGATTATTTACAACTGTAAATCTGCCATTTCTGACTAAATTTGCTTCTTCTTCAGTTAATTGACGATCATCATTTTGCGGATCGCCTGAATATATTTGTCCCGATTGGGTAATGTAAAACATATAAGCTCCTTTCTTAATACCAAATTCTTATGAAATATTTAAAACAACCTGTCACATCCCCTGCTGATAAATAGTGATAACTATAACTACTATCAGAGCGATGAAACCAAAATGCATAATTATAACCGGTTCTTTGTGTGAATTTTTTTGCCGCTAAAACAAATGGAGTTGGTATACTATACTGACCACTGTATCCTTCTGTCGTTGGCATTTGGAATATTTGACCGAGTGCATAACCAGCAACAGCCTTTGTACATATCAAACAAGGAATAACAATTGCTTTTTTTATTTGATCAGCGGTTAAATTCAAATTATGATTTATAGTTATAAAACTTTCAGTAGTAAACTCGTATTGACCGCTTTCGTAAAAGTGTGTAAATAACGAACTCTGCGGAAGTTCAGATTTTTCTGCTTTATTTGCCATCTGTGTTTGCAGAGTTGAAATATCAGATAAAACATTCGCAACATTAATATTACTTACATTTGTTAGAACACTTCCGACTTTGTAATATTTCTTTCTTGCTTGAAGATTTGCAAGAATATCAGCATCATATTCGGATAATTTCGGAACTGCTGTTCTGCCCATAGCTTGCCACATAACTCTCTGATATGAGTTATTTGTATATGTATAAAATCCTGTGGTGGTTTTTGCCCAAGTTGAAATAATCGTTCCATTGTATGCATTATCGTATCCCTGAACATTTATTGAATATTCAAGTTCTCTCATTGCTCTGTGGAGTTGGATATAGTTGTATCCCGTTTTTGCTGATGAATTTGTATATTGATAATGTTCACCACCCTGAATACACCAACCGTCATTATATAGGTCATACCATTCACTTCCATAGCGGAATGATTTTACAATATGACGGGTGAGCGGTGCTCCGAGTTCTTTTGGAAGATAAAATTGTTTATTCGTTGTATCAAGAACATAAAAATCAGCACATCCTGTCCTGTTGTATAAATCATCAACTATGGATTTGTGTGCAACAAGTGCGATTTTATGACCGTTTGATGCTAAACGATAAGGCAGAGAATTTACAAGATAAGTTGCCCAAATAACAACTTCGCCGATAGAAACATAGGAGGCATTATTTGATCCTGTAAATAAAATTCTGTAGTATTTGTAGAATGTTGCATTACTTCTTGCATCTATAACAAATTTATCTGCCTGATTTGTAGCGGTTGTGTTTGTAAAACTACAAACATCAGTCCAAGATGTTCCGTTATTAGAACCCTGCAATTTACCGCCTGAAGGAATGTAACTTGTACTGTGAATGGTCAAATCAATTTTTGAAACTTTAATAGCAGTCGGGTTATAAAAAGTTAAATACCATTGTTTATTTGTTTGTGCCGCTGACAACCAAACAGAATCATCAAAATCTGTCTTAAATGCATTGCAAGCCTGATAAGATGTTGAATATTCACTTGATGCCGCAACCGCAAATGTACTTCCTCCCAGAGTTCCGTTTGCACCCAAAACAGGCTGAACCCATTGCTCTTCAATTTGCAATGTCTTGGCAGTTCCGTTATTATATTCATTTGTAATTTGTGTGACCGCATCAGAATAGGTATTTGTTACAAGTGAGCCTTGCAACATTAATCCTGTGGATTCTGATGCTGAAAGAGTTCGGTCATATGTATAACTTGTAAATAGCGGATTAAAATCACCGCTTACTTTTGTTGCAAGTGATAAATTGCCACTTCCGTCAAATGTTCCCGATGCTGTAACATCACCCGTTAATGCAATAGTTCTTGCTGTTTGGAGTTTTGTTGCGGTGGATGCATTTCCAGACAATGCACCCTGAAAAGTTCCGGCGGTTATTTTATTGCCCTGAATAGAAACCGATGTATTTCTTTTTAATTCGGTTGTATTACCTGAATTTATACCGACAGGATTAAGTACGTTCGTGTTGTCGGTGGAACTTGATAAATCGTTCACACCGACTTTTGCGATACCGTTATCAGTTCCGACATAGAGTTCCTTTGTGTCTTCGCACCACAAAGGAGTACCTGACGGAGCTGATGTCGGCAATTCAGATTTTTTTCCTCTTCTTAATCTGATATTTGTCGCTACCATTAGAATGAACCTCCATCAATATCACCTGTGTAAACTGATATAAATTCAATGGCAGTTCCGGCAGAATTAACCGCAAGAACTTTACCGCCCTGACCTGATAATGAACTTGGTGTATCAGTTAAATCAGTAATTTTCTGAACGAAATATGGTTTATTTAATACATTGTCCCAAGTGATAACTGCATCGAGATCGTTCAATTCAGAAACCTTAATCCAAGCAGTTCCGTTATAAACATATTCTGCACCGCCTGTTTCGACTGTTGAATCAGCTGATGCATCAATAACCAATGCGTGTAATCCTGTGAATGCATCAAGTGCATCTCTTGCAGAAATATTATTTACAACAGCCGCTTCCTTAAATTCAGTAGGAATTTGGATTGACGGAATTTTTCCGTTTGAATCCAAAGTTGCAAGACCATTTGCAACACCCATTTTCAAATTAATTCTGTTATCAACCGCAGATGAAAAATCATCAATATCTGTTGAAGGGTGACTATGAGTGGAGTTTGCTTTTCCGTTTAATAGTTCCTGAATTTGATTTGCATTCTTAAATTCTGTTAAATCGGCATTGTCACCGTTACCTATAAATAATTTCTTTCCGTCTGTAGTGTAAAGCAATTCTGCTATTGCCGCTTTTTGAGGTAAGTTTGCCGTAAGTCCTCTTTTGATTTGAATTTTTCCCATTTTGTAATCTCCTTATGTTGTGTAATAACTAAAATTCGCCTGCATCAATGTTTTCAGCATCATCGACTCTCAAATTCTGATTTTTGTCATAATCTTTAGAATTTAAGAAGTATGCCGGTTGCTCTTCCGTATCTTCGCTTTCCTCGACAATAAAACCTGAACCGTCAACGTATTCGCAGGTATCAATAATTCCGTTCATATTTTGGTCGTAAATAATTGCGTTCATCATTTGATCCGAAATAATATTTTCCGCAACTTCAAATGATGTAAATCCACCGCCATCTATAATTTCGCAAGTATCAACGAGTCCGTTTTGGTTTGTATCATA
>JAFWGJ010000022.1 GCA_017512405.1 bacterium
CATTATATATACTTAGTCTAAAATCTCTTTAATACTTAATACAAATATTATAAATTAAAAACAATGTAAAATCAGTTATATATAACAGTATTTAAACATCTTTTATTTCTTTTTGATATGCCCAAGCAGAATGATTATGAATACTTTCTAACGATTCACATTCAATTTCAAATTCTTTAACTATATGATTATTTCTGAGCATTAAAACAACATCCCTTAAAACATCTTCAACAAATTTCGGATTATCATAAGCTTTTTCTGTAACAAACTTTTCATCTTCTCTTTTCAGTAAAGAATATATATCACAAGATGCACATTCTTCAATATCCTTAATTAAATCTTCAATCCAAATATGTTCATTTCGGTCATAAGAAACTTTAACAGAAACAATTGTTCTTTGATTATGAGCACCATAATCTGAAATTTCTTTTGAACAAGGACATAAAGTTATAACGGGAACTTTTACACCCAATATAAACTTATACTTTTCGTTTTCGGTTCCGAAATCGGATAAAATGCTTGTAAAGGAACAATCATAACAAAGCGGAGAAGCTTGCTTTGAAATTGGTGCAATTTTATCAATAAAATATTTAAACTCTAAATGTAATTCACCACTGTTAGCAGACATTTTTTTTATAACAGATTCAATACACCCTTTTAAATCTGAACCCAGCATGTCTTTATGCTGCCACTCAGTAAGAATTTCAATAAACCTTGACATATGAGTACCCTTATAATGTTTGGGTAACAAAACTGAAACATCAGCCAAGGCATTCACAACTTGATTAGAGTTACTCTTACGCTTTATTTTTAAAGGAATATCAAAATTTTTTATTCCTACTTTCTGAATATCAATTCCTCTGGAATCATATTCATTTTGAATATCTTTCATCTTAATTAATCTTTAATTAATTCCATTCCGCCGCCTTCATTATTTTCTAATGCAGTTAAAAGTTTAAGCGCAGCGTCTTTTTTAGTTTTCTTTGGAGCATCGCGTAGCAATTCAATAGCCTTTATAACCATTGGATCATTATCGTACCAACGTCTGCCTTTGCCGTGGTACTCACACATCATATCATAAATTTTCTCAATAACATCAGCAGCAACTTGTTCCTGCAATTGGATAACAAAATCGGCAGCCGCATCTTTTTTATCTCCGGGAGCTAAACGTAAAAGTTCTAACGCTTCCTTTAATACAGGATCTTTATCATACCAACGTCTTTGAAAATTCTTTTTTTCTTCCATGTATACCTCTAATTTTTCTTTTTATACAAATACTATATCACAAATACTAAATATATACATATATATTTATAATTTTCTTTTTCTGATATAATAATTTTAAGAAAGGGGTTTTAAATGAGATTTTTACTGCTAAATGGTCCAAATTTAAATATGCTTGGAATAAGAGAACCTGAAAAATATGGTGATAAAACATTAACCGACATTGAAGATGACTTAATTGAATTATCTAAAAAATATAATGTTGAACTAACATGCAGACAATCTAATCATGAAGGAAAACTTATAGATGAAATACAACAAGCAAACGGTACTTTTGACGGAATTGTTTTGAATGCCGGAGCATATACTCACACAAGTATCGCTATAAGAGATGCCATTGCATCTATAAATATTCCTGTCGTAGAAGTTCATTTAACAAATATACATGCAAGAGAAGAATTCAGGCATACTTCAATGCTTGCGCCTGTTTGCATAGGTCAAATTTGCGGATTTGGTCCTGATTCTTACGAACTTGGTATAATCGCACTAACAAAATTTGTACATTTATAATTATGTAAAGATTTATTACATTAAAGTTTTTAGTAATAAATTATATGATAATTAGAATATAAAAAGTGGTATTATACTATTGGACACAAGAAACGGTACACAAAACTAAAAGGACTGGATGAACGACATACGATTTCAAAACGATCTTGACAGATTAATCGAAGTATTACCTCAGAAAATTACAGACATGGTTACACATGAATCATTGTCAGACGTTATTGAAATCGTTTTGGACATTGGGCGTTTACCGGAAATAAGACATGCTAACGGAAAAATTGACAGTTTAAACTGTCCTCCTATTGAATATGCTGATTTAGACTATGTTACAGAGCATATTCAAGAATTCACATCAGACAATCGTTCAGGCATTGCAGGAACATTACACAGAATAAGTGCTATAAGAAATCGCCAAGGACGTGTTATAGGCTTAACTTGTAGAATAGGACGTGTAGTAACAGGTACAATTGCATGTATAAAAGATTTTGTAATGCAGGGTAAAAGTATATTATTTCTTGGTCGTCCTGGTGTCGGTAAAACTACAAAATTAAGAGAAATATCCAGACTGGTAGCAGATGAGCTGGGAAAACGTGTCGTAATCGTTGATACATCAAATGAAATTGCAGGCGATGGTGATACTCCTCATCCTGCAATAGGTAAAGCCAGAAGAATGCAGGTAAGACAGCCTGAATTTCAAAAAGATATCATGATAGAAGCGGTTGAAAATCATACCCCTGAGGTTATTGTTGTAGATGAAATAGGTACAGAAGCAGAGGCACAAGCAGCAAGAACAATTGCTGAGCGTGGCGTAATGCTTATTGCAACGGCACATGGTCAAAGTTTAGAAAATCTGATTAAGAACCCTGCTCTTTCAGATTTAGTCGGAGGCATTCAGTCTGTAACATTAGGTGATGATGAAGCAAAAAGAAGAGCTTCACAGAAAACGGTTCTGGAACGTGAAAAACAACCTACTTTTGATATTGTAATTGAAATTTTGGACAGAAATACTCTTGCAGTATATAAAGATGCAGCAGAAGCCGTTGATTATATTCTTAGAGGTTGGCCTATAAGACCGGAAATAAGAAAAGTTGACAAAACCTACGACAACAAACCTGCCGAAATTAAAGAAGAAGAGCACCTTGTTGCAGTAGAACATTCAAAAGAAACAACTCAACAAATTATTGATAAAATTAATGAAGCCGATAAAAAGATTGCACAACAAGATCCTGCGGATAGGCTTAAATTTAGTTTTAACAGAAAAGATTACGTAAAAGAAGCAAAAAAATTCAAGAAAATATATCTTTACGCAGTTTCAAGATCAATTGTGGAAAAAATCATTGAGAGACTTGATTTAAATGCAGAAATAACTAAAAATATAGATGATGCGGATTTAGTAATAGCTCATAAAAACTTTGCAAAAGGCGGTGCCAAAATATTAAGTACAGCTAACAATTATCGTTTGCAAATATTTTATATAAAAACAAACTCAATGGCACAAATTCAGAAAGTTGTCAAAGAAGCACTTGACATAAGAGAATCTTCACAAGCATTGCAAGGTTATTATGACGATGCTGAGAAAGCTCTTGATGAAGCTAAAAATGCCATTGATAAAATTTTAGCGGGAGCAAGAAATATTGAACTTGCACCTCAAAATCAACAAATAAGAAAACTTCAACACGAACTTGTTGAACAACATAATTTAGAAAGCGAAAGTATCGGTGAAGGTGCTGAAAGGCATTTAAAAATTGTTGGCGGTCAGGATTTTAAAGGATAAACCTAAAATTTTACAACCTGAGAATAAATTTCGTATTTTTTCCCGCCGATATCCGAAACATTAACTTCTCTGTAAGTAGACTTTCCGTTCTCTGCAGGTGAAGTAACAAAATATTTTATATCACCGGAGTTTGAATTTACTTCAAGATTTTCCATGTAGTGACCTGAAAAAATAGCTAAAACATTTTTATGCTTTTTTAACATATCTGTATATATTTCAGGTTTATATAAGTTACTTGCGGAATTTTCATGTAAATCAAAAAGAGGAAAATGTTGAAATATAATAACTGTTTTATTTTTATTTGCTGTCAAAACTTTATCCAACCAAGCAACTGTTTCTTCTCTATAAAATCCGTTCTTAGACGGCATATGTTGTTTTACACCGTCAACAAAAATATATAAATAATTACCATCTTTCACTATATAATTAAATGATTTTTTTCTTTTTATTAATTTGTGCCTATTAACATATTTTAAATAAACGTCTTTATTTAAACCGGAAGATTTAAAACAATCCTTATCACCTATTTCAATATAATAAGGAACTTTAAGCTTCATCGTAAGATTCATAAATAATTCTAAAAGTTGTTCATTAGATCTGCCTATATTATCACCTGTATAAACGACAAAATTTACATTTTTGGTATTGTTTATTTTTTTTATTGCACGATTGTAATTTTCAATAGAAGCATCATCTGGCATTAACCTTAAATCTGTAACTTGAATAAATTTAATATCCTTAGCTAATACGGAACTTGCAAGAGATAATGTTAAAAATAATGATAAAATAAATATGTTAAAATTTTTGTTCACTTTTGATAACTTTCCATGATTGTGATATAAGTAAATAAAATATATTTTATATTATATCACAACATATATATGGGGAATTAAATTATGACAAAATTAAAAAAATTTAGGGCTGAGCATCCTGAAATATGTTCAGTTTTATTTCTTGCAGTGTTATGCGGATTATTTATTTTTTGGGGACTTGACTTTTATCCGCTTCTAGATGTTGATGAAACAAGATATGCAATTATGTCAAGAGATTTATCTCAATCAAAAGATTGGAATGTATTATTACTAAACTCTCTGCCATTTATGGAAAAACCACCGTTATATTTTTGGCTAGTAGCTGTGTCAATAAAAATTTTTGGTAGTTTTAGCGAATTTGCAGTAAGATTTCCAATAGCACTAATTTCAACTATTTTTGTATTTGCAACGTATTATTTCGGTAAAACAGTATTATCAAGAAAATTTGGGCTGGTTAGTGCAATAATACTTTTAACCAGTGTATTTTTCCTTATATTTTCGCATATTGCAATATTAGATATGATTCTTACAACATGTATATCAATTTCTTTATATTGCGCCTTTTTAAGTTTCAGACAAAAAGATATTTATAAAAAATATTGCTGGTGGTTCTTTTGGACTTTTGCCGGATTAGGTTTTTTGGCTAAGGGCATTCTTGCGCTTGCAATACCGTTTACTGTAATGTTTTTATATTGTTTATTTACAAAAAATTTAAAAGAATTATTTAAGCCAATCAATTTTATTGTAGGTTTTGTAATATTTTTATTAATTATCATGCCTTGGCACATAATTATGTATAGAGACTACGGTTGGAGCTTTGTAAATGAATATTTTATAAAACACCATTTTGCAAGATTACTAACCTCTGAATACATTGGAAGAAAACACGGTATTTTATACTTTATTCCTGTTTTTATTGTTGCATTTATGCCTTGGACATTTATATTCTTATCAACAATTCCAAATGTATGCAAGAAATTATACGAAAGATATAAAGAAACGGAAGGAAAGCTGATTTTAAAAATTCAAGCAATGTTTACTGCAAAAGATAGTGAACAAGAAGTTTTATTATTTGCTGCATTATTTTTTACTGTTGTATTTATCGTAATGAGTATATCAAGTACAAAACTACCGACTTATATATTACCGGCTTTACCGGCAGCCGCATTGATAACAGGCTATTTTTGGTGTACATCGGAAAATGAAACATCTACTTTACAAACTATTAAAATTTCAACATACATTATTGCAGGTATATTTATTTTAGCAGCACTTATAACCTCATTAGCGTATGTATTCTTACCGCAACCAATAATTGAAATGGTAGATTCATTTAAATATAGTGTTCTAATTGGCTGTGCTTTTGTCGGTATATATTTAATGCTGCAATTAAAAACACAAAAGACATTATCCATTTTCTCCGGATACGTTATTGCAATGTTCTTTGTTATAACCTTTGCTGTTACAAACTTATTTAGCTTATTGTATGCAGGTGGGGAAAACGAACTCGTATTATTCTCAAACTACGCAAAAACACAAGATACAAGATTAGTAACTTTTGACTTCGCTGTAAAACCTAGTACGAAAATCAATTACAAAGAACACATTTACTTCATTACTGATGATAATTTTGAACAATTATATACTCTTGTAAACAACAAAAGTGTTCCAACATTTGTTATTGTAAAAAATAGCGAAGTTGAAACAAAAGGTTATCAGGATAAACTTGATAAGTACTTGTATCTTGTTCAAACAGGTAAAAAATATTCACTTTACCTGAATAAACAAATTCCTGAAAAAAATAGACTTATCCTTTGGATTAAATAATCACGGAGATAATAATTGTCAATGGTAAAAAGACCATGCTTTTACTAAAATTCATTAAATTTTCTTCATTAAGATTGTTAATGCCTCCTTTATACTAGTGTATTAGGAGGCATGGTCAATTGTAAAATATTTTTAGCAATTTTTTACTTGTAAATCATGCCTGAATAACATACCATAATATTGTTGAAGGGAAAAGGAGATATAGGGCATCAGTTAAAGGGGTGGTGGCAAAATTTAACATCAAAGATAGTTGGATTTTACAGTAACGAAATTAAAAAAGGTTTATTTTATTTAATTAAGATTTTTAAAACGGACAAGATAATCTTGGGAGATATCGGATAGTCGGAAACTTGCCGAAAGGCAAGTTTTTTCCTATAAAGAAGTTAAAAATGGAAGAAAAGAGAACATCAAAAAAAATAATATCAATGATGTCAGGAACATCCTGTGATTCAATAGATGTAGGGTTATGTTTAGTTAAGCCTGATTATAGCTGTACACTGATTGATGGCTATAATTATGAATATCCAAATGAAATAAAAGATAGAATTTTTAACGTATTTTTTAATGGTGCAAATGTTGATGAAATTTGCAAATTAAATTTCCTTATTGGTGAATGTTTTGCAGATGCAGCCAATAAAATGATTACTCTACACGGTAAACCTGATTTTATATCTTCACACGGTCAAACGGTTTACCATTATCCACAAAATACAATATTTGCCGGAATATCAGAAAAAAGCACCCTGCAAATAGGAGAGCCCTCAGTTATTGCACAAAAAACAGGTTGCATGACCATAGCAAATTTCAGAACCGCAGACATAGCACAAGGAGGTAATGGAGCGCCTTTGGTTTGCTTTGCAGATGAAAAATGGTTTAAGCCTCTAAATAAAAACATTGCCGTTCAAAATATCGGCGGAATATCTAATGTAACCATTATATCAAAAAATTACGCGACGTTTGGTTTTGACAACGGACTCGGTAACATAATGATTGATTACTGTGCAAAAAAATTTTTTAATAAAAACTACGATAAAAATGGAGAACTTGCACTAAGCGGTAACGTTTCAGAAAATTGGTTAAACTGTCTGCTTGCTGATGAATATTATTATGCAGAACCACCCAAAACAACAGGTAGAGAATATTTTTCAGACAAATATATAGAAAACACTTTAAAATCTGCACCCGAAAATAAATTTGATATTATGGCAACGGTAACAGCCTTAACAGCAAAAACAATTGCTCAATCCTACGAAAGATTTGTATATCCTAATACAATTATCGAAGAAGTAATAATTGGCGGCGGCGGTGCATATAATCCTGCTATAAAGATTTTTTTACAGAAATATCTTGGTAAAAATGTTATAATTAAAACTCATGAAGATTATGGTATTTCAAACAACTACAAAGAAGTAATGGCATTTGCTCTATTAGGATACTGCACATATTACAAAATTCCTAACAATGTCCCCAACTGTACCGGCTCTGAAAAAGAAGTTATTATGGGACAAATCAGTTATCCATAACGGTTTTTATCGCTTTTGGTATATAGTTTAGAATATCAGATGCCAAAACCGAGTATTCAGTCAAATCCTTACTTGCAAGTTCACCCGCTAAACCATGCAAATAAACCGCGGTTTTACAAGCTTCAAAAGATTTCATACCTTGTGCAATAAGTCCGGAAACCATACCACATAAAACATCCCCAGTACCAGCCTTTGCCAGTGCAGAATTACCGGTTTGATTTATATAGATTTTTAGTTTTTTAGAGCAAACAACAGTATTATGACCTTTTAAAACAGTTGTACATTTATAGTTTAAAGAAATTTCCGTTGCGGCATCTTCCATATTATATAAAATTTCAGATACATCTTTATTTAAAAGTCTTGCAGCTTCTTTTGGATGAGGTGTGAGAATCAACCTATCCGGCAAAATTATTTTTTTGAATTTTGCCAGTAAATTAATACCATCCGCATCTAAAATTACAGGTAAATCCATAATTGCCAATTCTGTCATTATTGACTTAAACATCAAAATTGCAGGAGCTTCCGTTGAAAATCCGCATCCCATAGAAACAACATCATAATTTTTTAAAACATTTTTAGCTTGTTTAATAGGTACTAAAACAATATCTGGAGTTTTAGCCGCAACAGATTGCAATACACTTGGCACACTTGCAAGTGCTACATATCCACAACCGATTTTTAACGCAGATACACTCGAAAGATATGCCGCTCCCGAAAAATTTGGAGAACCTGCAATATTAAGAACTTTGCCGTAAGAACCTTTATGTGAATTCTGCTTTCTTAAAGGTAATATTATATCTTCCATATCAACCAACCTGTCTTATAGCTTCATAAAGAACAATAGCAACAGAATTTGAAAGATTTAGACTTCTTTGTCCTTCCTTCATAGGTATAGTAATCGAATTAGCACCTTCGGCAAATAAAATATCCTCAGGTATTCCTCTTGTTTCGGGACCAAACACCAAAAAATCACCCTCTTCAAACTTAGTATCAAAATAAGATACTTTTGATTTTGTTGTTAAATAATAAAATTTTGAATCGGGAAATTGACTAATTAAATCATCTAATTTATCAATTCGATGAATATCTACACTATTCCAATAATCTAATCCTGCCCTTTTGGTATATTTATTGGAAAGCGAAAAACCTAACTTACCGACCAAATACAAATCAGCTCCCGTACAAGCGCATAAACGGGCAATGTTGCCCGTATTTTGCGGAATTTCCGGTTCATATAATACGATATTAAATTTTTTAATATCCATTATTTTTCTTCTTTTACAAAAAATTTCTTACTTTCAAAAATAACCGGAATTGCTCTTAGCACACACAATATAACTGCAATCTCAGCAGCAACTGCACCCAATACAACTAATAGCCAAGCAATTTCATTTGGTAACAGATGAGTATAAGCAAGAATAAATAATGCGAAAGCAACAGCTTTTGCGACAGCATATCCAACCTTCATATATTTTGAACCGCAAATCCATTGACAAACTTTATCTTCAAGCATACTGCCTTCACCAAATGCTATTAAACCTTGTTCTAAGGCAACACTTCTTAAGCTGTCTGTTATTACCCCTCTTGTAACAACAATTATAGGAAATATAACAGGTACCCAACCCATATGGGCAAACATAATCCAATAAGCATATTCAATTATCCTGTCACTCATAATATCCAATACAGAACCTAATTTGCTAACTTCACCCAATTTCCTTGCTACATAACCATCCAAAGCATCAAATAAAAATGCAATAACAGTTAAGATAAATGATGCAACATAAGCAGCGGAACTTTCTTTAAAATACAATAAACCAACTGCTATAAATACTAATACTATTCTTAAAATACTAATTAAATTTGCCATTTCTCCTCCATTTATTTTTAATATAAAATTAATTACTGTTTAGTTCTTGATAGTGCGAAATTACGTTGATCAAGACTTTTTAATTTATTTTCACCAAGCATAATTTTTTCAGCTTCTTCAAGTATCCTTACAACACTAAAACCATTATCGCCATCAGAACGAGCTTTTGTACCCTTTTCACAACAAGCTACAAAATGTTGGCATTCCAGTTTCAGCGGTTCTATTTCAAGATAATCAATGTGAATATCGGTAATTGAGCCGTCTTTTTTATTGTCAAACACCTGTAATTTATTTTCCTGCAATGTATCATCTAAAATAGCAGTAGCCTTTGTTCCTCTAACTAATAATCTTACGTGTTTCATAGGTGTAATCCAGCTATCTGTAATTTGACCTATTGCCCCGCCATCAAACTCTATTGATAAATGAGTAATATCCATAATTTCATTTCTTTCAGAAGAACATCCGACAGCAGAAATAACTTGTTTTGGTTCCTTACCTATAACATAAGCCATCATTGAAACATCGTGAGGCGCTAAATCCCACATTACACTTCTGTCATTTTTAAAATAATTTACGTTTAATCTATCGCTTTGTGCATAAACAATTTCACCTAAAATACCTTCATCAACAAGCATTTTTAAACGATTAACAGCAGGATGATATAGCAATAAATGACCTACCATTAAAACTAATCCTTTTTCTTCGGCGATTTTTTTCAACTCCTCAGCCTCTTTTGCGGAAGTTGATATAGGTTTCTCAACATATACGTGACGACCTGACTCCAAAACTTTTTTTACCATTTTGAAATGAGTATGACTTGGAGTTACTACTGCAACTGCTGTAATTTCAGGATTGTTTAAAATTTCATTAAAATCAGATGTGGTATGAACACCGCTATATTGCTCTTTTACTTTGCGTAAATTTTCTTCATCCAAATCACAAACTGAATGTAAAACTTCTAAATTATAAAAGTTTCTTACTATATTTCTTCCCCATAATCCACAGCCTAAAACTGCAACCTTCTGTTTATTCATATCAATCCCTATTATATATTTTAATCACAAAAGAGGATTACTTTATATCCTCTTTTATGATTATCAAATTATTTGTTATTTTCATAGCACAAGTCGGCAACACAACATCATTCAAACCGTCTGCAATGCTAATAATTTTACCTGCACCTAAAACTACATCTTCACCTTTATAAGAAAAAATATAATCAGTGCTTCTATCAGACCTTATAGTTATTTTTTCCATAACATCATCTTCTGGTTAATCAAAAACGTAATTAATAATCGCAGCTTCTCTTGCTCTTTTAACAGCTTTTGCAACCATTCTTTGGTGTTCTGCACAATTACCTGTAACACGGCGTGGAATGATTTTTCCTGCTTCTGTTAAATATCTTTTTAACTTTGCAGCATCTTTGTAATCAATTGATTCAATATGCTCTGCACAGAAATTACAAGTTTTCTTTTTCTTTTTATCTGTTAAGTCTTGTTTTGCCATTTATTTTTCCTTTCTTACGCAAATATAACTTATTCTAGAAAATTTTATCTAAAACGGAATTTCATCTTCACCAATGAGCTCATCACCCATTTCAACATCAGCAAATTTAACTATTTCATCAGAAGCATCAGAAGATAGATTTGATGCATTTGCCCCCATCAATTCAATAGAATTCGCATCAATTTCAAAGATTTTTCTCTCTGTTCCGTTTTCATTTTTAACATTATTTGTTTGTAACCTGCCTTCAACAAGAACTCTTGCTCCTTTTGAAATAGCAGATACAACTTCATCTAATGAATTTTTTTTAGCCAGAACTCTAATTAAAAGTTCTTCTTTATCACCAATATTAAGCACAAAAGCAGAAACCGGAACATTATTTGATGTATATCGCTTTTCCGGGTTTCTAAATACTGTACCTGTAACTACTGCCTTTGCTACTGTCATTTTGGTTAACCTATACAGAAGCCTTTTCAGTTACGTCTAAGAACATTACTCTTAAAACATTGTCATTTAATTTTAAGGCACGTCTGTATTCTGCTACTTTTTCTTCAGGCATTGAAATAATTGTATTTACAAAAAAACCGTCTCTTGATTTTTTAATATCATAAGCAAGTTTTTTTCTGCCCATTTTATCTCTTGATTCAACTTTTCCGCCTAATTCGGTCATATCTGAATCAATTTTTTCAATAACTTTGTCTACTTCATCGTTGTCTAAATTAGCCTTTAAAATAGTTAATACTTCGTATTTTTTCATCTTTTCTCCTTGTTATACTCTTATTATATAATATATATTATCATAAACAAAAAAATTACAATAAAAAATTTTAATATAATCTTTTTATGTTAACATTTTACGTAACGAAAGGATAAAACATGCTAAGAGAAATAAAAAATATATTCACTCCGAAAGGAGAATTAGCCGGTATTCCCTTTATAATTAATTATATTATTTTACGCTTAATAAGTTTAATTTTAAATTATATAGGTCTGTATATATCTTTCAATAAGTTAACGGATATTCCCGCAATTAAATTTTTAAGTATATTAATCTTAATCAGCACATTGTTGTTAATGCTTACTATAATATTTAATTATAAAAGAAGATTATTACAAATAACAGAAAATCTGGTAATTTCAATAATTTTAGCAGTATTATTATCCGCAGTACTTGATATAATTACACTTTTCATATATTTTAAACCGATATTAGTACCTATTGAAGCAATTGGAATACCGCTAATTTTAGCCGTTTTACCACCTAAAAATAGTGATAAAAAAGAGTATTGGACAACCTTTTTAAACAGGTTAAAGAATTTCTTTAAAAATCCTATAACCATTTTTGTAATTATTATGATACTTGCAGATATTGGTCTGTTAAAAATTTCAAAATACAGAAATGTGCAAATTAGCAAAATTACTCCTAATGAACAAATGGAAAAACTTGTCATAAATCCATTAAGCGTTTACACAGGAAAAACAAAAGACGAAATTTTGAGTATAAGAAAACAATTTGTTAAAACATCTATTTTTAACACTGATAACTACGAACCAAGCAAAAATGTATTTGGTCAAATCGCAGACAAAAAACCTTGGTGGGGAGTAGATTACATATCTTGTTCAGACCCGAATTTATCAGTAAATGTTAGAAAAAACGGAAACTCAGAGGAAAGTCGTTTCGTAAACAATCCTAATGTGCTTGTCGGTGTATCGATGAGTGTAAATTTTCTTAAAAATAAAGAACTAAAAGA
>JAFWGJ010000023.1 GCA_017512405.1 bacterium
ATTTTAATGAAAATTTAAATAATGATTTTGGTTATCAAGATGATGCTTTGGGTAATGCATCATTTGATGGCACTTCTGATGTTTATAAGAAAGGTTATAAATTATATAATTTTAGACGTCCCGATAAATTTTCAAAAGACCATTTAAGGGCTTTACAAGATATACATCGTGAATTTTCAAGACAATTATCTCTGGTTTTAACTGCATATCTGCGTATGCGTATTGAAATGGAAGTCGTTTCTACTGACCAGCTTACTTACGATGAATTCATACGTTCAATGCCTTCTCCTATGACGATTGGTATTTTTGAACTTAACCCGCTTCCGGGTCAGGTTCTTTTAAGTTTAAGCTTTGATATTTTATCTTGTATTGTAGATAGGATGCTTGGCGGTATTGGTATAAGCGAAAATAAGCAGCGTGAATTAACAGATATTGAAGAAGCTCTAGCAAAAAAAGTAATTGAAAGAATTGTAAAAAATCTTGGTACTGCTTGGAGTAATGTCGTTCCTGTTCAAGGTAATATTATCGGTTTGGATAATAATTACCAAACCGTTCAAATTGCTTCTCCGGGTGAAATTGTTGCATTAATTACTTTTGAAATTCAAATTGCAGGCAAATATTTTGGTTTAATGTCTTTATGTTTTCCTTACCCTGTTTTAGAAGCTGTATTGGGAAATTTGTCAACTCAGCACATATTTCAGACAAAGGGTATTGTAGCTACAACAGAAGACAGACAAAAAATGATTCAAAAATTGAATACTTCAAATGTTGATATTGATATAATTTTTGGTAATACCGAAATAAGTTTGGGTGAATTTATTGATTTAAAAGAGGGTGATATTTTAAAAATGGATACTCTTTTAACAGATGATTTGGTTGTAAATGTTAATGGCGAAAAGAAGTTCTTTGCTCGTCCAGGAACTTATAACAATAAAATGTGCGTTAAAATTACCGGTGAGTATGATCATCAAAAATATTTATTAAAGCATTATTATAATATAGAAGGTATATAGAAAGGTATTTTATGATAGAGAACAATGATGATTTTGAAGATATTAAAAAACATTTAACCGAAGATGAGAGTGATGATATGTTCGATGATTCCTCATCAAGTGGTGACAATTTATCTGAAAATTCAGAAAAGTCAATGGAAGATATTTTTGCGGATATTCCACCTATGCCTTCGGATTATGAAACGACTCAGGATTATCATCAAGATGATCAATCTGTTTCAAGTACAAACAATGATGCAACCGTAACGGTTCAGCCTGTTAAGTTTGCTTCTTTTAATGAAGAAAAGTCACTTTTAGGTGATGCATCTAAAAATTTAGATAATTTACTGGATATTAAGCTGCAATTAACCGTTGAGCTTGGCAGAACAACATTACCTGTAAAAAAAGTTTTGGAACTTACAAGAGGTTCTATTGTTGAATTAGATAAAATCGCAGGTGAACCTGTTGAATTATATGCTAATGGTAAATTAATTGCACATGGTGAAGTTGTTGTTATTGAAGATAATTTCGGTTTAAGAATAACAAGTATGTCTGAACCGGAAAATAAATTAAATGCTTTAAAATAAAACACTTGAAATATTTTAATTTTTATGTAAAAATAGCTGTACAAAACTTTTTGAAGAAATGGCAAGATAGCTCAGCTGGTGAGAGCGCTCGGCTCATACCCGGGAGGTCCTCGGTTCGATCCCGAGTCTTGCTATTTCTTTATTAATGTATTGGTAACCAAAAACTTTAATTATGAATATAAATAATATATCAACAAACCTAAATAATAATAATATTCCAAACTCATCAAAAAAACTTGTTGCAACTTCAAAGGTACAAGATGATAATTTTGAAATGAAAGAAATTTCTTTTAATCCTGATGATGCGGATAAGTTTTTGCAGACTATAAAAGATCAACATGATTCTCCTAAATTTTCTTCCGAGAAAATAAGAAAAGAAATTATAGAAAATGTTAAAGCTGAACCAAAAAAGTGGACATATATTTCTAAATTAGCGGGTTTAAATAATACTTTTTATTCTGACGTATTGAATTTATCTGCAAAACCTTTAGATGATTTAAAAGTAGCAACTTCTGTTATTTCTTTAAAGGATACAAAGGGAGATTTTAGATTTTCAAATTACAATGTATCTAAAATTCTGACTTTTGAAAAATCCGAAATGAAAAAAATTCTCCCATTGGCAAGGACTCAGCTTTCGGCTGAAAATGTTATTGTAGCTGCTAAGCAAAAAAATATTGATTCTGAAAAGCTGGTTGAGGACATTAATTCATTATCCAATATGGTTGGTAAAAATGATTTAAAGGAGATTAAGTTTGCAAAAGATGATTATAACGGAAATGACTATACGTTAACGGCATTGAAAAATGATAACAGTTATGTAAAAGAAGTCTTTGATAGCAATATGAAAAGATATTCATTAGAAACATCTTCTTCTTATAAATCTGAAAATGGTAAAGAATTTGAGATAAGGAAAGTTACTGATGATAGAAATAATACAGTTGCTAAAACTCGTTATGAAACCATGATTATTGATGACAAAAAAGAAAAAATTGTTACTCATGAAGTCAGATTGTTTAAGGATAAAAACGGCAAAGTCGTAAAAACAACATATCTTGAACCATCAGATGTAAAAGGTGTTTATGATATAAAAAATATTTATCCAAATGGAAAAACAGAACAAGTTTCATCAGGTAAGATAGATAAAAAGACCGGTATTACTACAATTAAAAAATCAATGACATCGCCGTTGGGTACAAAAACAGAATATTTATTCTCTGATGATCCACAGGGGAACAGGATTTCTGATTATAAAATTACTGATAAAAACGGTAATGTTCTGTTAAATAACAGTGAAACATTCGAAGTTATTGATAATAATACATTTATATCTTCTAAAAATAATCAAAAGTATCAAATCAAAGATACAGAAAAAGAAATAATCGTAACTGATTTGAATAATCCTGATAAAAATGTAACCTTGGTAAAAGGTAAAGACATTGTAGGTATGCAAGATATTGTAATTCCTGTTTTAAAAAAGATGCCAGGTGAAGAATTATTCAAATTAAAAAATAGTACAGACCGAGTTATAGGTATTCCATTTGAAATGGAGGCAAATACTCAAACTACCTTGAATAATCGTGAGATAGAATCAGGTAACAATTTATTTGTTATTTTGCATGAATTAGGACATTCCGTTGATATGCAAAATGTTGATTTCTATAAAGATGAAACTATTCATAATGCTTTGTTTGAGGATAAACATTTTGTAGAAGTTTACAATAAAGAAAAAGAAGCTTTTAATAAAGCATTTCCTGATGCGCAAAGAAATCATATTGCATATTTTATAAATGGCGAAACGCATTATGCTGGTGCTGATGGAGCAAAAAGAGAAACAATTGCAGAGGCTAATGCTCTTTTGACAACAGGAAAAACCCATGAAATTTTGGGTTTACGTTCTCAATATTTACAAGAAAATTTTCCTGAAACTATTGCACTTCTTGATAAAAAACTAGCAGAGGCTCCTAAAATTGAAAGAGTTTCTTACCCTCAAATTCCTGATTTTGATGATTAATCAAAGTTTAAGATAATTTTCTAATCATTTCGTGGGCTTCTTCAAAGTCAGGGAATATTTCAACAGCTTTTTCAAGTTGTTCAAGAGCTTTGTCATTATCTCCGATTTGTTCATAGCATTTTGCACTGTTTAATAGTAACATAGTGTTTTTAGGGTTGCTTTCAAGAATTTTTAAAAACATTTGATTTGCTTGGATAAAATTCCCTAAATTATAATAGCAAAGTGCTAAGATGTTTTCTATTTCATCATTCGGAGCTATTTCATAAGCTTTTACAAGATATAATTTTGCATTTTCATAGTCTTTACACAAAAATGCAGCTTTTCCCAGCATAAATAATATAAAATCATTGTTAGGAGCTTTTGAAAGAGCTTTTAACAGCATTGCATAAGCGGCATCATTATCGTTAAATGACATTTTATTTTTTGCGGCAAAAGTTAAGAAATTCGGGTCATCAGATGCCATTGAAAGTGCATATTTGTACATATCCTCAGCTTTTGCAAAATCACCTGTGGCGTGCATATAATTTGCATATTCAAAAACTATGTCTTTGTTTTCGGGCTCTAATTCGTAAGCTTTTTCAAATTCTTCTTTAGCGTAGTCAAAAAGACGTTTATTTAAATATATTACACCTAAATCTTTATGAGTTCTTGCTGATTTTGGATTTAGTGATAAAACTTTTTTAAATATTTTTTCGGCCTGTTCATAATCTTTTGTTTTCATACAAAGAATTGCGTAATCATAATATATATCGGGTGTTACTGCTCCCTGCATAACAATTTTTTCATATAATTCCTTTGCAAGTTCAGTTTTATTTGTTTGTATATAGATTGAAGCTAATTTTTGTATCATCATAATCGCTTTTGGATTTGCTGATATTATGCTGTCTAATAATTTTGCCGCACAATCTAAATCTCCAATTATTTCATAACAGCAAGCTAAATTGTATCTGAAATTCGTTTTTTCCGGATATTTTTGTGACAATTCAGTATAATGTTTTATTGCTTTATCATATTGTTTTGACTTAAATTCACACATTGCAAGTGAAACTATATAATTATCTACAGGTTCCGTGTCGTAAGCTTTTTGAAATAATTTACAAGCTTCTTCAAACTTGTTTTTAATTTGCATGATTGAACCCATATTGTAGTATGTTAACGAATTATCAGGGTCATATTCTGCGGCTTTTTCGTAATTCTCATAAGCTTTATCATAATTACCAAGCGTAATATATGCTGTTCCTAAATTATTATAAATTTGTGGATGACTTGGGTTTAGTTCCAATGCTTTTTCAAAATATTCTATGCTTTCCTGAAATTTTTTTGAAGAGATGTATGCTGTACCTATAAGGAAATACAATCTATATTCATCAGGTGCATATTGTAGGCCTTTTTTTGCTGTTTCTATCGCTTTTTCTTCATCTTGTGTTTTCATATAGACAACAGCCAAATTTTTATATGCATCTGCGTATTCTTCTCTTAAATTTATTACTTCTTGATATGCCGATTTAGCGTGCAGATAATCTTCTAAATCATCATAACAATTGGCAAGGTAAAACCAACTTGTCGCATCATCCGGTGCATACTTTACTACTGTTTCAAAATTTATTCGTCCTTGTTCAAATAATTCTAAATTTAGATTGCATAAGCCTAAAAGTTTCAATGCTTCTACATTAAATTCATCATCTTTTAAGAATTCTTCAAGTCTAATTTTTGCTTGTGCAAAATCTTTTTCACCGATAAGTTCATTTATTTCATTTAATATTTCGTTACTCATAGTAAAATTATATTACAAAAAAAATAGCATGAAGGTGTGTTTGTGTTACAATTAAGTTAAGGGATAAGGAGATATAGTTGTGACACAGCAAAACATGTTTTCAGAAGGGAATATAGTTCCTGTTAATATTAGAGAAGAAATGAAACGCTCATATATTGATTATGCAATGAGTGTAATAGTTGGACGTGCATTGCCGGATGTGAGGGATGGTTTAAAACCTGTTCACAGAAGAATTTTATTTGCCATGAATGAATTAGGCATGACGCCTGATAAACCATTCAGAAAATGTGCCAGAATTGTTGGTGAAGTTCTTGGTAAATATCACCCGCACGGCGACTCTTCTGTATATGATGCCCTTGTTCGTATGGCTCAGGATTTTTCAACAAGATATTTAACTGTCGATGGTCATGGTAATTTTGGTTCTATAGACGGTGATTCTGCTGCTGCAATGCGTTATACAGAAGCAAGAATGCACAAAATTACACAGTCAATGCTTGCTGATATTGACTGCGAAACTGTTGATTTTGGACCAAATTTTGATGGTTCATTGCAAGAACCGCTTGTATTGCCGGTAAGACTACCGATGTTGTTATTAAACGGTACATCAGGTATTGCCGTTGGTATGGCAACAAATGTGCCTCCGCACAACTTATGTGAAGTTGCGGATGGTTTAATTGCGTTAATTGATAATCCTGAAATTACTGTTGCGGAATTAATGCAATACATTAAAGGTCCTGATTTTCCTACTGCTGCTACCATCGTTGGCTTAAATGATATCAAACAAGCCTATGAAACCGGTAGAGGTTCAATTAAGATGCAAGCTGTTTCAGCTTTTGAAGAAATATCAGGAGGGGCAGGAAGACAATCAAGAACTGCAATTGTAATTACTGAAATTCCATATCAAGTTAATAAATCTGATTTGATTTTAAAAATTGCAGATTTAGTAAAAGAACAAAGAATAACAGGTATTTCTGATATTCGTGATGAATCTGATCGTGATGGTATGAGAATTGTTATCGAGTTAAAACGTGATGCAAAACCTGAAGTTGTTAAAAATAATTTGTTTAAATATACTCAATTAGCAACAACATTTGGTGTAAATATGCTTGCTTTGTGCGATAATCAACCAAGATTATTAAATTTACATCAAGTTTTGACAGAATTTGTTTCTCACAGAGTTGAAATCGTTACAAGACGTACAATTTATTTCTTAAAGAAAGCAAAAATCAGAGCACATATCTTGGCTGGTTTAATTATTGCATTGGGGTCTTTGGATGAAGTTATTGAATTAATTAAATCTTCTAAAACAACTGATGATGCGCGTTCAGGATTGATGAGTAAATTCGGTTTGGATATAGATCAAGCAAATGCTATTCTTGAAATGCAATTAAGACGTTTAACAGGTTTGGAACAAGACAAAATCAAAGCTGAATACGATGACTTAATCAAAAAAATTGCAGAATATGAATCAATTCTTGCAGACAGACAAAAAGTTCTAAATATTATTAAAGCAGAACTTCTTGAAGATAAAGAAAAATACGGCGACGACAGAAAAACTCAGATTGTAGCTGAACAAGGTGAAATGAGTATTGAAGATTTAACTCCTAATACTCCGATGGCTGTATTTATAACTCATCAAGGTTATATTAAGCGTATTTCGCTTGATACATTTGAAAGACAGAATCGCGCTACCCGTGGTAAATCAGGTATGAAAACAAAAGAAGATGATGATATTCAACATTTCTTTACTGCTATGATGCACGATAAAGTATTGTTCTTCTCATCTAAGGGTACTGTTTACAGCTTAAATGTTTATGATTTTCCTGAGGGACAAAGGCAGGCAAAAGGTTTGCCTATCGTAAATGTTCTTCCTATTGCTCAGGATGAAAAAATTACTGCGGTTGTGCCTGTTAGTAACTTCTCGCATGATTTGAATTTAATTATGCTTACAAAATCAGGATATATTAAGAGAATTGAACTTGATAATTTTGCCAATATTCGTCGTAACGGTATTATTGCAATAAGTTTGGAAGAAAATGATGAATTAAATTGGGTAAAACTTGCAAATGCAAAAGATGAAATTATTATAGGTACTAAATGTGGTATGGCTATAAGATTTAGCATTGAAGATTTAAGACCGCTTGGTAGAAGTGCAAGAGGTGTTACATCAATGAAATTAAGAACAGGTGACGAAATTATCGGATGCGATATTGTTCCTCAAAATTATGATGCTGACTTACTTGTAGTAACTTCTGACGGTTTTGGTAAACGTACTAAATTATCGGAATTCAGAGGTCAAAACAGAGGCGGTATCGGTTTAATTGCAACTAAATTCAAAACTAATGCGTCAAGACTTGTTGCATTAACGATAGTTTCAGAACAAGATGATATTATGCTTGTTACTGCTAACGGTATTGTAACTCGTATCAAGGCAGGTGATATTTCTCAACAAGGCAGACCTGCAACTGGTGTTAGGGCACAAAATTTAGTTGACAATGATACTGTTGTTTCTGTAAACAAAATAATTTCACCTGAAGAAGAAGATGCAATTGTGGATAAGGCAAAACCTGAAACAGAAGAAATTCCTGAAGGTGAGCAAACCAAATTAATATAAAGCTAAGGCAGTGTATTTTATTACACTGCTTTTTTATTGTATAAATGGGTACTGGTATTATTTTTTTAATTGTGTATTATAAAATCAGGTAAAAGATAATGGTTTTTAAAGATATTTTTACAACAAAGAATTTAGTTTTTTTATTACTTTTATTAATTGTATTAATATTGTTACCGCAGATTAGCGAATTAATAATGCTATTTTTTGCTTGTTTTGTTCTTGCGTGTTCAATGCTTCCTATTGTTAATTGGATTGATAAGAAGACTAATAATAGAACTTTATCGGTTATAATTGTTGTAGTTATGGCGGTTATTTTGACTTTGGCATTTATTCTGCCGGTGTTTACTATTACAATTGAACAAATAAGTTTATTTTTCCAGAGTGTTCCTGAAAAATTGGCAGAAATACAAACATATTTGCATAATTTTAATTTTGCAGGGCATTCTTTATCGGAATTTGTTAATGCCGAAAATATTATGGATAACGGACAAGAAATAGCGAAGAGTATTTTAAGCCAGTCTTGGAATATTACAATGGGCTTTGTTCAGGGAATAATTGTTTTTGTTGCAATCGTTACAATTTTATTCTATATGCTCAAAGACAGTAAATATATGAAAGATAAATTTATTGAATTTTTCCCTGATAATATGAAAGAAAGAGCAAATGAAATAACAGAAAAAATTTCTCAAAAAGTTGGAGGATATGTAATAGCAACGATAATTTCCTGCTTTGCAATATGGATAATGATTGCTATTTCACTTTTAATATTAAAAGTTGAATTTGCATTTTCATTAGGGTTAATTGCAGGTGTATTGGATATTATTCCTGTTTTAGGGCCAACAATAGCTTTAACTTTAATAATTTTAAGTGCATATAAGCGAGGTGTTATTGTTATAGCTTTGGCTTTGGTACTATTTTTAGGTGTTCAACAGATTTCAAATAATGTTATAAGACCGGTTGTTTTTGGTCGGTTTATGGATTTGCATCCGCTTGTGATTATATTTTCGTTACTTGTTGGCGGTAAATTCGGCGGTTTAATAGGTTTAATTTTAGCTCCTGCAATTGCTGCAATTATAACCGTACTTATAGATGAGCTTTACTTAAAAACTATAAATAAATCTAAATAGATATATTCATGGAAAAGATTTTATATAAACAAAATTTGAATAAAAACGCTAAATGCAACATATGGTGTGCATATCCTGCTTGTTATTCTTTTGCCATGTCATCTTTGGGGTATTTATGGATTTTTAAATCAATTGATGAAAATGAAAATGTTAATGTTGAAAGAATTTATACTGATTCAAAATTAACAAAATTGCAAATAAATGAAATTGATGCTATTTGTTTTTCGTTTTCTTTTGATATGGATTTTGTCGGGATTTTTCAAATATTGGAAAAATATAATATTCCGTTGAAATCGTCAGAAAGAAATGAAAATCATCCTCTGATTTTTGGCGGAGGACCTGTTTTAACAGCTAATCCTGTACCGTATAAAGAAATTTTTGATTTTATGGTTATTGGCGATGGTGAGGTTATTAACAGTAAAGCAATAGAAATAATTTCAAGTATGAAGGGGTTAAAGAAAACTGAAATACTTGCTAAAATAGCCGAAATTGAAGGAATTTATGTTCCTGCTGTATATCAAGAAAAAATTATTAAACATTGTGTAAAAATAGAAGAATGTGTTTATACTCCAATTTTGAGTGATGAAGCATTTTTTAGGAATATGTTTATAATGGAGCTTTCCAGAGGTTGTGCAAATTGTTGTAGCTTTTGTATGGCTTCATATATGAATTTGCCGGTTAGATTTGCTCCATTAGAGAATATTATTGAGACAATTGATTTGGGTTTGAAATATACAAATAAAATTGCGTTATTGGGAGCTCAGGTTACTGCTCACCCTAAATTTAAACAAATATGTGAATATATATACAGTAAAATTCAAAGCTGTCCGGAAATAGAGATGAGTATTTCATCATTAAGAGTAGATGGTGTTGATGATTGTATTGTTAAAACTCTTGCCGCAGGTCATCAAAAGCACGTTACAATTGCAATTGAGGCAGGCAGTGAGCGTTTGAGAAAAGTTATTAACAAGAATGTTAGTGAAGAGCAAATTTTTAAAACGGTTGAAACCATTAGAAAGAATGGACTTAAAGGTGTTAAAATTTATGCAATGATTGGGATACCAACTGAAAACAAGGCAGATTTAGATGAAATTATCAGTTTGGCAAAGCGCATAAAACAAGCAAATAAAGGCTTTGATATTTCTTTTGCTTTTTCTTCGTTTATTCCGAAACCAAATACTCCTCTTCAATGGCACGGAAGGTTTGAAACTGCTGAACTTGAAAATAGGCAGCAATATCTAAAAAAAGAATTTCATAAAATAGGTGTTAAAGCTAGTTTTTCAAGTATTAAATGGGATTACTGGCAGGCTGTTTTATCAAGAGGAGATGGAAATTTTACGGATTTTTTAATTGATGTTTATAAAAGCGGTGCAAAGTTGGGAGCTTATAAAAAAGCCTGTAAAAATCGTTTTAATCCGGATGATTATGCTATAAGGAACTATAATTTAAGTGAAAAGCTACCTTGGGATTTTATTGAAGTGCACCCTGGAAAAGAGGTTCTTGCAGACAGGTACAAGAAAATTTTTGATTTAATTTAGGATGGCTTTTTTGTATCTTTCTGTCAAAATTGCCGCAAAATCCAGCGCTTTATCCAAAGATTTAAAAGCTCTTTTGGGAATTATAAAGGTACTGTTTTTGCCGACATATACAAAAATTAATTCTTCTGTTACTTTCACATCACAAATGTCTTTATATGGAACGATATTATCTCCAAGGTTGCTCATATAGCTTAAACCATCTTCCTGCAATGTGCATACAACATTAGTAATTACTTTTAAAGAATTTGTTGCTGTTATGTATGAGGCATATAATACAATTGGGAATGCTATTATAGAAACTCCTATAAAAAGAACACCCATTGGAAATTTATGAGATAGTAAAAAAACAACTCCAATAATAAATGCAGAAATGTTAAATATTAAAAAAAGCGTGCACCTGACTTTTTCAAATGAGTATGAGTCAAGTACGAAATTAATAATATCCTGTTTTGTGTATTGAAATGATACTGATAAATCATCCATTGTAATGTCCCTTATTTTTTACGAGTTTTTAGAGATTTTTCAAATTGCTCAAAGACATCCTTTCCGACCAATTGTTCTAAGGATGCTCTTTTTGTGTAGAAATCATTTCTCGCTTTCATTTGAAAATCAAGTGAATCTCTGTAATAAGCATCTGCTATTAAAATCTGTTCTTTTTTGCCATTTTGGGCAAGTTTGTAGTTATTATATCTTTGTGCTGACATTTTATTAGCTCTTGCAAGGACTTCTCTTGCTGTCATATAATCGCAATATCTGTTTACAATTTTTTGCTGTAAATCATCAATTTTTCTTACCAGAATAATCATATCAGCATCATTAACTCTGGTATATTTATAGTTCATTTCTTTTGTGTCTTGTCCCATAATATTAAGTACAGAACCTGTAAAAAAAGCGCTTGTTGCAAGAAGCGGGTTCCCTGAGCCTGCTCCTACAAGCGTCGACATATTTGCTATTGTTGTTAAAACTTTTTTTACAGATTTTTCATCAGGTTTGTCAGAATCAGGATTTGATAATTTGTATAATGCATATTTAATCGTATCACTTTTTGTTGCTGCACCTTGCCATAAAAGTGATAAATCATTCATCATTTCCACGTAATCCATTTCTACTGATTGTGAAATTTCAAAAGATATTTTTTTTATGCTTAAATCAGCATAGGTTAAACCTTCATTTGCAAAGGTATTGGCTTGTTGTTGCTTTACATTTTTTGTATTTACAGAATTTTTTACTTTATATTCTTTTTCTATATCATCAGTTGTTCCTACCCTATATGCAGGTGATTTTGCATCTTTAATTTCATCTATCGTTAGAGCAAAAACAGGATTAATTGCTAAGAGTAATGATAGTAATAGTATTATTTTTTTCATTACTTCATGCCTCCTTTTACCAATGCCGAATTAACATTAAATTTATACAATGAAAGGCTGTCAACGGCTTTTTTACCGGCAAGTCTCTGTAATTCAATATAATATTTCTTAGCTAGCTGTTCTGCTTGGTATTCTTGAAGCTGCATATTATCATAAAGTGTTGAAGAAATTGTAACATCTATTGTTTCGCCTTTGTTAAGTGCGTTGGAATAATTTTTGTTGTAAAGCAGAAGTCTTGCTCTTGTATCTTTTAATAACGATAGTGTATTCTTGTAATTGTAATATGCGTCTATAATTTTGTCTTGCAAATCTTCAACTAAACCTGCAAGTTCTATGAGTTCGGTGTCTGTGAGAGGCGTTTCTTTCGGAACATTTTTTCTGTTCAGTAAATTTTGTGCCAATCTGCCTGCGGCAAAAGCACCTGTTTGTACTGCCGCATCTGCTCCTGCAAATGACGGAATAAATGATACTCCGCTAACAATTGCGGATAAGGTCTTTGACATTAAGGAAGAATGAATTCTTCTTTGACTTTCAGGTGTAGCAAGTTTTTTTAAGGCGAATTCAATCACCTGATTATTTTCAACAGTGCCTTTCCAAAGAATTTCTATATCTTCGGAGTCTTTTTTTAGTTGATATTCTATTAAATCTTGAATTTTTTGTTTGTCATTTATTAATAATGAACCTTTTATCTTTTTTACAGGCTCTTTTAGTTTTATCTGCTGTTTTTCGACTTTGCCCAAATTTACGCTGTCATCTGCCAGTACTGGTAAATTGAATATTAATAATAAACTTAACAACAATACACGTTTCATAATAACTTTATAACACACAAAAAATTATAAATCCATTGATTGAGAAAATATACATCTTTTGGTTGTTATCATGATTTTTAAAAATTAATAAAATATACATGGAAAAGGGGAAAAGGATAGTGCCGATTACTTTATACAATAAGCCAAACAGGCAAATGCTCTCGGAAATGGCTATAAAATCAGAACTTACAGAAGATGAATCTTATAAATTGTGCGTAAAAGCGGATGCGTTAAGACTTGCTAATATGTTTAAAGAAGCAGTACCGAAATATTTGCGTTCTATTTTTTGTAAAAGAGATAATGCTGATGCATATTATGGATTAGCTCTTTCTTATAAAGGGTTGCAAAATTATGATAAAGCTATTGAAACATTAGAAACAGCTTTATCTTATAAAGATGATGATTTTGCTATATTCTATGAATTAGGTATTTGTCATTTAATGAACGGTACTCCTTGTCCGGCTATTAAATGTTTAATTCGTTCAATTCAGCTAAATCCTGATAATCTAAATGCTCAGGTTCAGCTTGCACTTGCTCATGAACTTGTCGGAGAACAGGAAATGGCATTAATGATATATCAACGAATTATTGAAGTTGCACCTGATTTTTTGAAAGCATACAAACACAAAGCCGCTTTATTAATGAGTTTGGATGAATATAAAGACGCAAGTACGGTATTTAACCAGATTTTAAAAGTAAAACCTTCATATTCAAAGGCATTTTTGGGTATAGGTATTTGTTTTGATAAATTAAAACGTTCTGTAGATGCCATGAGGTATTATAAAAAATTTATTGAAAATAAGCCTGATTCATCTCATGTTCCGTTTGTGGAAAGCAGATTATTTAATTTGAAAAGATCTCGTCCGAAACAAACAAATTTTTCGCTTGTTACTAATCCTATTAGCGTGTAAGTTCAAATATTTTGAATTGGCTTGGATATAATTTATCAAAGAAAAGTTCATTTTCGGAATTTGAGAATGATACTCTTTCAAAATCTTCGCCATTAAATACGTACTCTGCAACAGCCGAATAATCGGCAGGCAAGCATACTTTTTTATTAAATACATCTTTTCCGTAAATGATTTCTTTATAATCATTGCCGTTATCGTCTTTTTTTGTGATTTTTTCAGAGGTTGGCATATAATTTGCAACAACCAGCAGAGCTGTTTTAATGGTTTCTTTTGAAACTAACCAGCAAACATAGCCATCATCTTCCTGAATTATAATTTGAGCTTCACCTTCCGTTACTGCGTCAAAACTTTTTGCCAATCTGTTAATAGAATCAAACCTATTGAAGAAATGATAGTTTTTATTACGTTTCATGGAAATTTCGTTTCCGACAGTTTTTTCTATTTCATTGTTTGTAAATGTTTCATCTCCATCAACATACATAACAGGTCTGTTTGCAAACTTTCCGCCAGGTAAGAATTTATATTTAAACCATTTAAAGATGGCACCATTTTCTCCCAGTTGTGACGGATATTGGTCTATTGCTTCAAATTCACCATCCTGATTATTATATGTTTTTAGGATTGATAAGTAATTTTTTGTCGATAAATCTACGTTATAATTCGTTAAATCTTGATTGTCAAGAACAATATTTTCGGGAGTTTTAGTTGACTGTGAAATAATATCATTACCCCATAGCAAATCAAAATGCATATCTTCATGATATTCTTTGTAAAATTTGTTCCAGAGCATATATTCAGCTAATGTAGCGAAGTATGGAACTTTATGTTTCATATGTTTGTTTAGCTCGCTCAGAACTGTTGCGGGTGCTCTATAACTGATTGGTATACCGCTTTTAGTGGAAACTTTATCAACAATATGGTCAACATGGTCAACTCTGAAACCGTCAAATCCATATTTTTTCTGAAATTGTTCAAGATGTTCAATAAATTTTTTTACAACAGGTTTGTTAATTTTTCCGTTTTCAAGATATGTAAAGTAATATGGTGTTTGACAATCTAAATTTGCCATTGCGGTAACATCATTACCTTCATAATCATAATGCTTAAATATCGGATAACCTCCGCATTCGCTCATTCTCTGAAAAGCCGGTACTCCTGCTGAACACCATGCTCCGCCCGGTATAGTCCACATCCCTGCATTTGTCAGCGCTTGTATAACATCACTTGTGATATCTTCTTCTTTTAATTTTGCGGATGATTTTATATTTAGAGTATTGGCTATTATTTCCTTAACCTGTTTTACTATCTTATCCTGATTAGTTTTTTCGGATGCTTTTTTAGAAATTTCTTTTTTATAGTCTTCTAATTGCTCGTCCAATGCTTTATAAATTTCCAAATATTTCGGTGATATTTCTCCGGCTCCGCCTTTTAAAGTTTGTTTATATAGGTCTTTTGCAATTGAAATGTCATTTTTATCGAATTTTTCTTCTAATTTTATTGCTGTTTCATCAGCTTTTGTTGTAATTTTGTTTATTAAATCGTTAATATCATACCAGCGTGCTATGTGCGGATTTGTAAGTACAATTTTTTCAAAACGCCCTGCTTGCGGTAAAACATCATATATAACAGGATGTCCTGCAAGTTGTGCCATTTCAATGAAGAGTTTTACCTGTTGTTTTAAATCTATTCCAAGATTATTTTCAATGTTTGTATCATTTAATTTTTCGCTTATGTTTGATTCTGTCGGCAGGTATGCACAGCCAAAATCTCTTGTTTGGAATGGTATGAGGTATATTGTTGTGTTAAAAATATTTCGTTTTAAATCACCTGTTGGCAGAACTAAAATTTGCTTTACCCAGTCGAAGAATTTGCCCGGTGTTTCTGCGTAATTTCCGTTTCCCAATGCCGCTAAATTAATTAATTTAATATCATGACCTTCTTTTTTTATCCAGTCGCTGTTTTTAACATTGTTTCTTGCCAAAGGACTTACTTTATCATTGTCAAAAACAAATTTACCGTTTTTGAATACTCCATTATTTTCCCATTTAATTTCCAAAGCACAAAGAGTTTCTGCTGCTGAAAGTTCTTCTAAAACTTTTAAATGCGGATAATTAAGATAACCGTATTTTTTTACTATATTTCTGAGTTGTTCTTTTCGTGATTCCGGCAAATCATAGTAATAAGTATATTCTTTTAACTTATTATATATTTCATTAAATTTCTCAGCTTTATTTATAGTCTCTTCTGTCTTAAAAAAATTAAACATACTTATCCTCTGATATGTTAATTCAATCATGTTTTTTACTTTTTGTCATGTTTTAATAAGTTTTATTAACACATATTTTAATATATTTATTTTTGTAATATCATGTTCTTGGAAATAGGAGGATATATGAAACCATTAAACGAGTACATTGAACACACATTATTAAAACAGGACGCAACAAAAGAACAATTTTTGAAATTATTTGAAGAAGCAAAAGAACATAAATTCTTCGGTGTTTGCGTAAACCCTGCTTATGTTAAATTAGCAAAAGAAAATTTGGCAGGCTCAGGCGTTACTATTGTTACGGTTGTTGGCTTCCCTTTAGGTGCAAGTTCATCAAAAGTAACAGCTTTTGAAGCAAAAACAGCTATCGAAGATGGTGCTGATGAAATTGATATGGTTATGAATGTTTCTGCAATGAAAGATAAAAATTATGATTACATTGTTGAAGACATTAAAACTGTAAAAGCAGCTTGCGGTTCACATAAATTGAAAGTTATTTTAGAAACAGACTTGTTAGAAAAAGATGAAATTAAAAAGGCCAGCGAACTATGTGTAGAAGCAGGTGCTGATTTGGTAAAAACTTCAACAGGCTTTGTAAAAGGCGGTGTTGGTGCTAAGCCTGAAGACGTAAAAATTATGCATGATGTTGTTGCATCTCACGGAATGATGGTTAAGGCATCAGGCGGTGTACGTTCTAAGGAAGAAGCTTTAGCTGTAATTGAAGCAGGTGCTGATAGAATCGGTACAAGTTCTGGTGTTAAAATCGTATCATAATAGAAGATTTAAACAATTTCTTAATAAACCTTTCATTTATTTGAAAGGTTTATTTTGTTTATAGTAACATGCTTATTGTAAACAACTATCAAAGGTATTACTCATGGGTGATGAAGACAAGCAATTTGATGCAACCCCCCAGAAACTTCAAAGGGCAAGGAAAGAAGGTCAGGTTGTAAAATCAAAAGACTTTTCAACAGCTATTTCACTGTTGGTACTTTTTACTGCGATTAATGCGCTTGCACCATTTATTTGGCACCAAATTACCCAGTTGTATGTTCTTCTATACGAACAAATACCTAATGCTCACGTTGAAGCCATTGGTATGACTTATATTTTAACGATGACTATTATTCCGACGGTTTTGTTAATAGGACCGATTTTATTTTTGGCGTGGGCAGTTGCTATATTTGCTGATTTTATGCAGGTTGGACCTTTGGTTGCAACAGCACCTTTAATGCCAAAACTTGATAAGCTTAATCCGACTAAGTATTTTAAAAATATTATGTCTGTAAAAACTTTGTTTGAACTTGTAAAAAATATTGTAAAAGTTGCAATTTTAGGTTTTATCGGCTGGTCTGTATATTCTGCTCATTTAACTTCCATTCTTCAATTAGCCGCAATAGATAACAATTTTGCAGTTATGATGGAATTTGGTAAATTAATTGTAGAATTTATTTTTAAAGCTTGTTTAGCGTTTTTGGTTATTTCCGCTGCTGACTATGGTGTTACAAAATGGAAATTTTTAAAAGATCAAAAGATGTCTTTTAAAGAAATTAAGGATGAATACAAAAATACAGAAGGCGACCCAAATGTAAAAGCCGCACTGCGTCAGCGCCGTATGCAAATGTTACAGAAAGGTATGATGGATTCTGTTCCGGAGTCGGATTTTGTTGTAAGAAACCCTATTCACGTCGCTTGTGCACTAAAATATGACCAAGCTGAGATGGAATGTCCAGTTTTAACTGCTAAGGGTTCAGAGATGATTGCGAGAAAAATCATCCAAATAGCTGAGGAAAATAATGTTCCCGTAATTGATAATGCACCGGTTGCAAGAGCCTTATATCGCTTAGTTGACATTAATCAGTATATACCACCCGAATTATACAAAGCTATTGCAGAAATTTTAATTTTTGTGTATAATATGAAAAAGAAGCCAGGATAAAATTTGAAAAATATCTTGCAGATTTTGGTTAGTATATGCAGATGCAAAGCGATTCAAGGTTAAAAGAGTACATAGAAATAGTTCAAAAAGTTGCAAAAGTTGAGCAGCGTCGTATTCCTACGCACATGGTAGAATATGAAGAACTTGTAAGTATTGGTATTATTGCTGTTCAGTCAATGATTAAGGGCAAAACCGATGAGGAGCTTGAACGTTATAATTCTGCTTATATTGGTACGGCTGTAAGATGGGCTATAAGAAACGAATTAAGAAACAGATATAAATGGTATTCGCTGAAACATAAAAAAGAAGAAGGTGAAGAAGGTGCAGTTGAAACTGATGAAGACGGATTAGAGGTTACACCGTCAAAAGTTAGAGAAGCTGTTTATGAAACAATCCTTTCCATCGACAGTTTGGCTATGGCAAATTCTGATAACGATTCACCGTTTGATTTCGTTAAGGATACAAAAGCAATGCCTGATGAAGCTGCTGAAATTACCGAGATGGGACGAATGATAAAAGAAGCGATTGCAACTTTACCTCAAAAAGACAGAACAATCGTTGAGTATCGTTTTTACAGAAACATGCAGGTAAAAGAAATTGCACGTCAGGTAGGCTTGTCTTCTTCTCGTATTACACGTATTGTTCAGGCGGCTTTAAATACCGTAAGAGAATATCTTGAAGCACACGACCAACACGATTTTTAAACAATATCTCCGGTATAAAATTCTCTATTGTTTATGATTAATGCTCCGTTGTCGGTTATTTTTTCGGCAATACCTGTCACTTTATCGTTTAAATTATTTATAGTTATTTCTTTACCTATAAAATTTATATACTTTTCATAGTCATTTTTTATTAAACTAAATCCTTGTTCTAAGAATTTCTCATATTTGTTAAAAAAATTATTGTTAAAGTCATCTAAAAATTTTTG
>JAFWGJ010000024.1 GCA_017512405.1 bacterium
AAAGTATTATTTTTTATGAAAATTGCACGTATATGTAAACATGTTAATTTTTTTAAAATTTTTTCTGTTTTTGTGATATAATACACATAAGGATAGAAAAAGGAGAATATTAATGTTAACCGTAAACAAAAAAGAAAGAAAATCAATACGTTCAGCTTATGGTAAAGCTTTGGTAGAAGTTGGTAAAGAAAATAAAAATGTAGTAGTTTTAGATTCAGATTTGGCAGGTTCAACTCAAACAAAATTGTTTGCAGCAGAATTTCCTGAAAGATTTTTTGATTGCGGTATAGCAGAAGCAGATATGACAACAACTGCAATAGGTTTGTCAACAACAGGTAAAATACCTTTCTTATCAAGTTTTGCAGTATTTGCAACAGGCAGAAATTATGACCAAGTAAGAAATGGTGCTTGTTATGCAGGATTTAACATTAAAGTTGTAGGTACTCACGGTGGAATTACAGTATGCGAAGACGGTGCAACTCACCAATCATTAGAAGATGTATCTTTGATGAGAGGTTTACCCGGCATGCAAGTATTAGTTCCTTGCGATTGCGCGGAAATGAATGCAGCTGTAAAATATGCAGCTAAACATTACGGCCCTGTTTATATTCGTGTTCCAAGAACTAACGTTCCTGACGTGTTTGAAGAAGGACACGAATTTGATTTAACAAAAGCAGTAGTTTTAAAAGAAGGTAAAGATGTTACTATAATCACAAACGGTGAAACAACAGCAGAAGTTGTTGAAGCATCTGAAATTCTTGCTAAAAACGGTATTGATGCTGAAATTATTCACATGCCGATGGTTAAACCGCTTGATGCCCAAACAATTGTAAAATCAGCACAAAAAACAAAATATGTCGTAACAGTTGAAAATCACTCTGTTATTGGCGGTGTTGGTTCTGCTATTTGCGAAGTTTTATCGGAAAAATTCCCTGTACCTGTTCACAGATTGGGTGTTCAGGATACTTTCGGACAAACAGGTGATTTTGACAATCTTATGAAGTATTACAGATTAAATTCTGATGAATTGGCAGAAGATATTACAAAATTAATGGAACAAAAATAATGATACAGTTACGTGCAGTAACAAAAAAATACAAAAATAAATACGCTTTAAAAAACGTAAATCTTGATATAAGCAACGGAGAGTTTGTATTCCTTGTAGGTAAATCCGGTGCCGGCAAATCTACTTTGATGAAAATTTTGTACAAAGAAGAAACACCTTCATCAGGAACAGTTATTATAGGCGGCTTAAACATTGCAAATATTACATCTGACAAAGTTCCAAACCTTAGAAGATGTATGGGTATTGTTTTTCAAGACTATAAATTATTATCAAAACAGACTGTTTATGACAATGTAGCTTATGTAATAAAAACATTGGGTATGAGTTCAAAAGAAGTCAGAAAAAGAGTTACTGGAGCTTTAAAAGTTGTTGGTCTTATAGATAAAATGAAAGCCAAACCAACCGAACTTTCAGGTGGTGAACAACAACGTGTAAGTATTGCAAGAGCAATTGTAAACGGACCGCCTCTTTTAATTGCAGATGAACCTACCGGTAATTTAGATCCTAAAAATTCTCTTGAAATTATGCAAATTTTGGACCAAATTAATCAAAAGGGCATAACAGTAATTGTATCAACTCACGACCAAAATATGGTTGATTACTTTAAAAAACGTGTAATCACTCTTGATGGCGGTGAAGTAATTCGTGATGTTCTGGAAGGAACCTATGAATAAGGCACAAAAAATAAAAAAGAAAGTTAAAAATCATATTCCAAAAGACTGGTTAACGGAAATTAGAATTGTTTACCGTATGTCTGTTGAAATTGTCAATGACATAAAAAGAACCGGTTGGATTAATTTAGCAATTATAACAACAATGGCTGCTATTTTAACATTATTCGGTTCTCTATTGAGAACAACATTATCCGTGTCATCTTTCGCACATGAAATCGGTAATGTTTTGGAAATATCAGTTTATTTAAAATCAAATGCAGATGCTAACGTAGTTTCGGAAAGAATAAAAGAATTTGAACATGTAGAAAGAGTAAATATTATCCCAAAGGAAAAATCTTGGTCTGATTTAAAACGTGAACTTGATATTTCAGATATTGACAATCCTTTGCCTGATACTCTGCATGTAAAAATAGATAAGCCCGAACATACAAATGAAGTTTTTTCAAAAATTAAGGCCCTTTCAGTTGTTGAAGACATGAGTTACGCTCAGGAACTTGCGAAGAAAATTCAATTTTTGAATAAAGTTGTAAATACAACAACGGTATTTGTAGTAATTATTGTAGCAATACTGACAATAACTATTATTAACAATACTATTCAACTTGTAATTCAATCAAGAAAAGAAGAAATTGAAATTATGCGGCTTATGGGTGTAAGCAATTGGTATATAAGAATACCGTTAATTATGCAGGGGGCGTTATATGGATTTGTAGGAGCTTTATTGGCACTTATACCTGTTGATATTGTTCAGAATATGCTTAATAATATTCATAAATTTTTCCTTGTACCATCTCCGATATTTGCGGGCAATATAGTAATAATTTCAATGATAATTTTAGGTATAACATTTGGTGCAAGCGGAAGCTTCTTATCAATAAAAAAACATTTGCAGGTATAATAAGTCAGTATGAATGAAACAGTAGAAAAACTTATTAAAAATATAAAAGATATCCCTGCAATGCCAAATGTGGTAATAAAGGCTTTAAATATTGTTAAAGATCCGGCATCAAGTATTAAAGAATTAGGAGATATAATTGCTTGTGACCAAGCTTTGAGTATAAAAACATTAAATCTGGTTAATTCTGCTTATTACGGTTTTTCTCAACAAATATCTTCTATTCCTCGTGCATTATCACTTTTAGGAATGAATAAAACCAAAAACATTATAATTGCGGTTGCTATGAAACCAATGTTTTCCTCAGGAACAAATAAGAATTTATGGAAACATTCCATAACAACAGCAGTAGGTTGTGAATTTATATCTGAACATTTAGGAATACGTGATTGCGAAGAAGCATTCGTAATAGGTTTTATTCACGATATAGGAAAAACTATTTTAAATATGCAGGATAAAGAAATAGTTGAAAAAATTAAAGAATACGTAGACAGCGGTTCAGATATCATTGAAGCTGAAGATGTATTTTTTAATACAAACCATACAGAAGTAGGTGCAGAATTAGCAAGAAAATGGCAATTACCTCTTTTGCTGACAAATGTAATTAAATATCATCATAATCCTATAATGTCATCAATGCCGGTAGAATGTTCTCTGGTTTATCTTGTAGACAAGTTAGTACAGGATAATTTGCATACAGAAACAATTAATAAAGAATTTATAGAAAATTTGAATATTAAACTTGATAAACCGGAAGTTTTGAGAGAAGGAATTTTAAATAAAGCAAAAATCATTTTAGACGAATTATCAAATTAGAGGTAAATTTTATGTTTTCTGGAACAAATGTTATTCTAACAACCAATAATGAGGCCATTGTAGGATTATTAAGTTCTGAATTGGTACAATTAAGAAATATTGACAGTATTTTGATAAGAAACTATCAGGATACATTATCTGCTGTGGAAAATGATAAACCACAAGCTATTATTATTAATTGCCAAAATTCAATAGAAGAACCGTTATGTTTGGATTTGATAGAAAAAATCAAAAAAATAACATCTGTTCCGATAATTTTACTTGTTGAAAATTATAACCCTCAATTTGTAAGAATAGCAAATAAAGCTGGTATTAGTGATGTTTTAAGTGTTCAATTCGGTAATTCGGAAATTTTAATGAGAACAATTTGGAGTTTACAAAAAAATGAAATGCGTCAAAGACACAAAAAATATGAAAAACTCCTTATTCAATTAAATGCTATTAATCCAAATACAGGTTTTTATACTGCAAAATATGGCAACAAAGTATTTCAAAATGAAATAGATTATTTAAATGAAAACAATATGAGCGGTATGTTTATTGCACTTGAACCAAATGAAAATTCAAGACTAAAACCAAGTACAGAAAATATTATTGAAGCAATAAAAAATAATGTTCGTTCAACAGATACTATTTCTCATACAAGATTACAAAATACATTCTTTATTTTGCTTGCAAATACCAATTTAAAAGGTGCTATGGTTGTTTGGAACAGAATAAATAAAGCCATTGGAGCAGATGAAACATTATGCGGATGTATCCATGAAATTAATTGTGAAAAATTTGAAGAGATGGAAGAAGAAATTAAAAATGGCATAGTAAAAGGTCATAATTCTCCTGAATTATTATATATTTCTGAAACAAGTTCTTCAAATAACGATAATTGGCTTGAAACTGAAAGTATAATAACAGATGAAAATCATAAAGACTTCAAATTATTCAGGCAAATTTTTACAAAAAAACTTGAAAATGTTATAAAACCGGTAATTCAAAATCTTGTTGATGAATATGAAGACGTCCTTACATGAACTGAAATACCTCTAATTGAAACAGACACAAGTTATTCTGTTAAATTTATAAATAAACGTCAAGAAAGTGAATTTAATATTACACAAAAAGATAATTGTATTGTAATAAACAGTATTCATAACGGACTTGATAGTCCTGAAAACACTAGTTACACATTGGATTTAAACAAAATTACAGAAAAAGAAATTTCAAATGATTTTGAAGATTTTATACTAGAATTTAAGAGCTGTCTGTAAAAGACAGCTCTTAAATTAAAAATATAAAAATTAAAAGTAAATAAAGATACTAATCATCACCTAAAAATATAGCATCTTCTAATTTATAAGTATTTGTACTTGTATTATGACCGTTTTGTTGTATCAATTCCAAACCGTTTTCCCCGACTTCAAAAACAAAAATATCTTCACCTCTTCTATTGCTGCCATTCAAATGACCGTCAACATCAATAAAGAGTCTTCCTCTTATATTGTTATGTGAATTTGCATCCTCCTCTGCTGTACGACTTGTTATACAAACAGCAAATTCTGTTCCGTCATTCATTATTGCAGCAGAACATTTACCTTTAAATGTTGGTGAACCGTTAGTGAATTTTCCGGATGGATCAACAAATTTATCTACCGGAAAGCAAGGAGAAGTCTCAGCTACTATGTTACCGCAATTTGTTGTTAATTTTAAATAGTCTGCCATAGCAGTTAAAAGAGGAAGTGAACGATCTTTTACATTTGATTGAGTACCAAGAACAGCATTCATATCTATTTGTTTTAATGCAGAATCCAATTTAGTGTACGCTGATTTTACTCTCGCAACATTTTTATTTTTACCATAAGATTTTTTCAAGTTTGGTAATGTTAATGCTCCTACGACACCAACAATACTTAATACCAATAAAACCTCAGCTAATGTAAATGCAATAAATTTTTTGTTCATAATAATTCTCCGGTAAAACGATTATATCTTTTTTTTTTAATTTCTGCAACAAAAATTATAGTTTTATTACATTTTTTCGGGAGCACTAACTCCTAACAAACTCAAACCGCTTGCAATTACTGATTTTACGGCATAAACAAGAGCTAAACGGGCTTTTGTTATTTGTTTATCGTCAGTAATTACTCTTGTTGCATTATAGAATGAGTGAAAATCGGCTGCAAGTTCCTGAACATATCTGCAAATTGTGTAAACTGTTCTGTTTTGTGCGGAATTTACTATTGTTGATTTAAATTCTTCCAATTTTAAAATTAATTTTTTGGCATTATCTGCATCATTTTCAAGAATTGATTTATCAAAATTGTTTATTAAATCATCAAATTCTTCCTTTGTTAGAGGTGCTTTTATTGTTTCACCCGTTTGAACATCAACTCTGTCGTTAATTGCATTTCTTAAAATTGAACAAGCTCTTGCATGTGCATACTGAACGTAAAATACAGGATTTTCGTCGGTTGATTTTTTTGCAAGTTCAATGTCAAAATCCAGAGTATTATTAATATCTCTCATACACATCCAAAAACGAGTAGCATCAACACCAACTTCCTCTATCAAATCGTCAAGCGTAATCATATTTTTACGTTTACCCATTCTTGTTTGTTCACCGTTGATAACAAGATTTACCAGTTGTCCAAGTAATACTTCTAATTTTGTTGAATCGTATCCTAATGCTTCCATAGAAGCTTTTACACGTGCAACATAACCATGATGGTCAGCACCCCAGATATTAATTAATCTGTCAAAACCTCTATCCATTTTATCTTTATGGTACGCAATATCAGCAGTCAAGTATGTATTTGAACCATCAGCTTTTTTAATAACTCTGTCTTCATCGTCTCCGTATTCAGAAGATTTAAACCACATTGCACCTTCTTTTTCGTAAAGCTTACCGCTTTCTTGAAGTTTTTTATAAGATGCTTCAACCTTGCCTGATTTGTGTAAATCTAATTCAGAGTAAAATAAATCAAAATGAACTCTGAAATTTTCTAACAATTCTTTTTGCAAACGTTCCATTTCAAGTTTTGCATAATCGGAAAGAACTTTTATATCTTCTGTATACTCGTGTTCTGATAAGAATTTTTTAGCAACAGGAATTAAATAATCTCCCGGATAATAATTTTTTCTTTCGATTTCATCTTCCGGAAAATCTATATTTTCACCTTTCTCTTGTTTCAAACGAATTAAAAGTGATTTACCGAGTTTTTGAATTTGAGAACCTGCATCATTTATGTAAAATTCTTGATGAACTTTATGTCCGTAAAAATTTAAAACATTAGCTAAAGCACTTCCCATAGCAGCCCAGCGGCCATGTCCGATATGAAATGGACCTGTCGGATTAGCTGAAACATATTCAAGATTAATCTTTTCGGTTTCTACATTTTCAGGTTTTCCGTAATTTTCACCTTTTTGGAAGATTTCATCAACTGCATTAATTAACAAATCTTTTCCGATTTTAAAATTAATAAATCCACCAACAACTGTTGTTTCGTAACCGCATTTACTCATATATTCACAAATTGTATTAGCAATTTGCGGTGGTGCAATTTTTGCATTTCTTGCTAATGAAGAAACATTAATAGCAAAATCACCGAAATCCAAATTTTTAGGTTTTTCAACTGTTAATGTACCTTTTTCGTATTCGGTCATCTGACCTAATAAATTATTTTTTATTGCATATTCTATGGAATTTTCCGTTTCATTTAACAGTAAATCTTTTAACATTTTACCTCACTTATAACAATATCAATAAAAATATTATAAGCCAAAAAAAATATTTAGGATATAATAAAACTATGATAAACATTACGGCAACAGTAGACAGATTAAGAGAAATTCTTGATGGTGAATCAAATGTTCAATTGAAAGAAGAATTGAACGGATTTCACTCTGCCGATTTAGCAGATATTTTTCAGGAATTAAAACCTGAAGAACGATTAGAATGCTTTAACTTAATTGAAGAAGATAAAGCTGCCGATATGATTGAATATTTACCACCTAATTTACAGGTAGAAATTTTAGGCGACATAGATAACGAACTTGCTTCAAGAATCATCCAAAAACTTCCGCATGATGCTGCCGCAGACGTTTTAGGCGATATGGAAGACGATGATACCGAGGCTTATCTGGAATCATTACCACAAAAATTCTCGGAAGAAGTCCGTGAATTGATGAATTATGACGAAGATACCGCCGGTGGTATGATGACTCCGTTATTCATGATGGTAACTCCCGAAATGACTGCAAAAGAAGTTTTAGATTATATAAGGGACAGAGCTGACGAAGACAATATCGACCTTTATTATGTCTACGTAACCGATAAACAGGAGCATTTGCTTGGTGTAGTTTCATTAAAAGCTCTTTTAAGGTCTTCTTTGAAAACAAAAACAGAAGATTTAATGAATTCCGATATTGTTAAATTGCATATTGACGATTACAGAGATGCCGTGCTTGATGTATTTATGAAATATCAATTTGACTCACTTCCTGTTGTTGACCAATACAATCATTTAAGAGGGGTTGTTACTTGGGACGATATTCAAGATGCCGCAGAAGAAGAAACAACAGAAGAAATCTACGCTTCATCAGCTATCGCAACGGGAAGCATTGATGAAGATGAAATCTTAGAAGGCAGCATTTTTACGTCAATTCGGGCAAGAACACCATGGTTATTCGTAACGTTAATCGGTGAACTTATTGCGGTAAATGTAGCAAATTGTTATGGAAAAACCTTGCAGGCATTACCTGTAATTGCAATATTTATGCCGCTACTGGCCGGTCTTGCCGGTAATATCGGAACTCAAAGTATTACTATCATTGTACGTGGTCTTTCAACGGGTCAAGTTACACTGGGTTCGGCATTGAAACACATGTTAAGAGAAAGTGCTATCGGATTTTTAATAGGTGCAATTTTTGGCGGTTTGGTAATGTTATTTACATGGGGCTGGCAAAACAGTATTGAACTTGGAATTATAGTAGGTCTTGCAATGGCAATAAACATGTCACTTGCAACATTAATCGGTACATTAACACCATTTGCAATGGAAAAAATGAATATAGACCCTGCGGTTGCCTCAGGCCCTGTGATTGCAACGGCAATTGATGTCTTGGGTTTAGCTGTTTACTTCTCACTTGCAAGTGTATATTTAATTAAAATAGTAAACTAGTAATTTTTCAAATCTCACATCAAAATCCATATCGTTATTACAACATTCTTTGAGTATACGCATTGTATATAATAAATTTGTATTTTCCTGTGTTTGAAACTATTATTTTAGTTGTAAAAGCACTAAATATAGATTTAAATAAACTAATGCCCCTGAATTAACAGAGGCATTAGTTTTTAGATATTTTTAATAATACTATTTTCCCATAAAGAATTTTATTTGATCAGCGCTAAATCCCATATCTTTATAATCTTGTTCGGTAAATCCATGAGCTTGGAATACTTCTCGCATGTGTTCTCTTGTAGTTTCATTTTTCTTTAAAGATTTTTCATCCGTACCCCAATAATTTGCATTATAGTAATCACGAACCTTCTTATTTGAAAATAAACCCTTTAAATCTTCTTTATTTGTATATTTAATAACATAAGATTTTGCAAATTTCCATTCTAACCTATTAGTACCAATACCTTTACCAAGACCAATTAAACCGCCTATAAGCTTTTCACCTTCCATATCTTCGCTAACTTTTTTTCTTGTTTTTTCATCAGCGTTCATCTTTAAAATACCAAATTTATCACCACCGCCTCTTTGTACTTCATCAGCAGTAATAACACCATCTTGATTAGTATCTAAATTTTGCATCCACACAGAAACATCCTTGGCAGTCTTTTTTCCATCAGCTGTTTCTATATAAATTTTTTCACCGGAACCTTTATGACCATTATAATTTTGCAATAAAGCTCTTGCTACCGCATCAAAATCCGATTCTCTTGATTTTTCTTCTGCATCCTTATCTTGTTGTTTTTGGTGCACTTGTACTCTTTGTGCTGTTACTTTCAAATCATCACCGGGCATATTCAAATCCTTTCTTTTGTTTTAATTGATTTAAAAAGTATAATCAAAATTTTTGTTAGATATTATACTAAATATTTACATTTTTTAAATTTTTTTCAGTTTTAATTATAAGAGAAAAAATAACTGCTGTTAAACAAATTATCATTGCAAGCAAATAACTGTTTTTATATGCTTGCAAATCCCCAAATTTAAGGTTTAACGAATAAAAAGCCTCAAACAAAGCAACACCAAAAAGCATTCCGACACGTCCAACAAGTCTGTGAACACCGGCTATCATTCCTTCCTCACCTCGTTTTGCCATTTTCATTACAAGGTTATTGTTAGATGTTATAAAAAACGACATTGTAATTCCGCTAATTACAAAAAACGGATATAAAAATGTTTTTGAAGCAAAATTCATTGAAAAAACCAGCCCTAAAATATTCAATGACAGAACAAACATTGAACCTGCACACATTAGCTTTAAAGATACTTTATTTGATACTTTTCCTGATATAAAACTTGCAACCAAATAAGACAATGAATAAATCATAAATAAAAATCCCATTTGTACGGTTGAAAATTTTAAAATGTGAGATAAATAAAACGGAATTAAAAAATTTGTAGCACTTAAATATGCCGATACCAAAAACATTGCCATATTTGCATAATCAAAATTTAAATTAGTGAATAAACTCAAATTTAACAGCTGATTTTCCGTATTTTTTAAATGTTTAATAAACAACATAAAGAAAACCAAAGAAATAATCAAAAATAAAATAACTTCTTTTGATAACCAACCAATTACTCCACCTCTATTTATAAATAATACAGAACAAAGCACACATATAAAGCTTAAAACAGCTCCTAAATAATCGAATTTTATATTGTTTTTATTTTTATCATAAATTGTTCCACTAATCGAGTAATTTAAAAATATAATTGACAAAACACCAATAGGAAGATTTATGAAAAATATCCATCTCCAAGACAAAAATTCAGTAATAAATGCACTAATCGGAGCACCTAACGTAATTCCCAAAGCTGCTGCTCCGGCTAATATTCCAAAAGCCATACCTCTTGATTTTTGAGGTAAATATTTTGCAATCATTGCTTGCGGTAAAGCATATAAAATTGAAGCTCCAATTCCTTGTATAAATCTTGAACAAATAAGCATTAATACAGAATTGGAAAAACCACACATCAGAGAACTTATTGTAAATATTCCAAAACCGGTAATAAAAAGCATTTTTAATCCGATTGTATCGCCCAGTTTGCCAAAAATCAGAAGCAGCGAAACAACCATAAGATTGTAAGCCATTACAATCCACGAAATATCAGACGTTACTGCTCCAAATGAATTTGTTATAGACGGTAACGCAACATTAACAATATAAGTGTCAAGATTAACCATAAAAGAGGCACAAGATATTGTATATATTAAAATTGAAGTTTTATTTATCTTAATCATTACACAGCAACCGAAGATTTATCATTATTGTTAATATGATAGCCCAAACTATCCGCATTTCTGCCTATTTCCCAGTAATTTTCATTATTACACATACAAGCCAGATTAATTATTGAATCCATATTTGTTGTCTTTAATCCTAATTTATGACCTAATGTTGCGATTGGAACAAGACTGTACGGAATATCTTCTGATACGTATCTGTGCTGCATATTGTTTGGAGAATGCTGAATTTTATATGCTTTTATACTTTTAATTGTGTCATACAGATTATCCGTATCAAGTCCGTATAAACTACACATAATTCCATTTAAAGTTAACGGATTAGAATAAAAATATTTTGCAATTTCAACACGCTCTTTATCAACTTCTTCCATTGTCCTCGCAACTGCCGGTGTTATATCATAAAAAGAATTTTTGTAAGGTCCAAAAAGTTCTATTCTGCTGGTATTCATCAATGTTGTTATTGTGTGCAAAATCGAACTTGGATTATTAAAGCTTGTCTGCCAAGCATTTTGAGCCTTGTAGTATTGAGGATATATTTTATTTAAAACTTCAAGTGCATAATCCGTTTTGCTTTCATCAGCACAAGCAAATTGAACTTTTTGTTTTATACTCTTAATCAACACATTTGCAGGATTTATAATTTTTGTTGTATAAATTAATGAAGCAGTTTCACCTACTATAAAATCGTTTTCTCTGCCTAATTCTTTTAATCTGTTATAAAAATTTAATGCCGAAAAACCACCGCAAGGATAAGTTATTATCTGACCTTTTTGACCATGCTGCAAAATATAATCGTTATATACATCCTGTGCAAAAGCAGGAACTATAATCATTACTATTTCTGCAAATTTAATAGTATCTTCTATACTCTCACATACAAAATCTGCATTTACATCAACAGGACAAGTTACAGTAGATGTAAAACCATCAACTCTTATTTTTCCAAATGCCTGCAATAATCTTATATTTTTGTCATGACCTTTTATAGCTGCAAGTCTGACATCATGACCAAGTAAAGTTAAATCCGCAGCCGCGGCTAATCCGCCATGACCTGCACCCAGTATACCGATACGCATAAAAATTCCTTTGTTAGGTTTACCTTACCAAACTATTATACAACCTTTTTTAAAAAGTTAGGTTAACTTAACAAAATTTTACTTTTTTTAATTTGCAAATCTGAAATGCATTATATCACCGTCTTGAACAACATAGTCTTTACCTTCAAGACGCATTAAGCCTTTCTCTTTTGCAACTGTATAAGAGCCTTCACAAGCAACAAAATCTTCATACGAAATTACTTCTGCTCTGATAAATCCTTTTTCAAAGTCTGTATGAATTACACCTGCGGCCTGAGGAGCTTTGGTTCCGGCAGTAATAGTCCAAGCCTTAACTTCCATTTCGCCTGCTGTAATATATGTCCTTAAATTCAAAAGACTATACACAGATTGAATCATTTTTTCGATACCTGAACTTGTTATCCCAAGTTCATTCAGATATTCTTTTGCTTCTTCAGGTGAAAGTTCTGCTAATTCTTCTTCTATTTTTGCAGAAATAATAACCATTTCTGCACCATGTTTTTTAGCATATTCTTCAACCTGTTTTGTATAATCGTTTCCGTTTACAACATCAAATTCCGAAACATTTGCTGCGTAAATTACAGGTTTTATACTCATTAATTGTGATTGTTTCGCTATTTTTAATTCATCTTCATCATCAAACAATTCATCAACATTAATGAAAGTTGCATCAGATAGTTTATCATACAAAGTTTGCATAACTTTCATTTCTACTTTTGCTGCTTTATCTCCTGAATTAGCAACTTTTGAAGTTTTTGCCATTCTTTTTTCCAATGATGCCATATCTGCTAACGCTAATTCTGTATTAATTGTCTCAATATCATCAAGCGGATTAACTTTTCCTGCAACGTGAATCGTATTTGGGTCATCAAAACATCTCACAACCTGAACGATTGTATCTGTTTCTCTGATATTTGCCAAAAATTGATTACCTAAACCTTCACCCTTGCTTGCACCTTTTACAAGTCCTGCTATATCAACAAACTCAACCGCAGTAGGTACAACTTTGTCTGTATGAACAAGGGGCTGTAACACATATAAACGTTCATCAGGAACTGCTACAACACCAACATTCGGCTCTATTGTACAAAACGGATAATTTGCACTTTGTGCATTTTTTGCACTTGTCAGTGCATTAAATAAAGTTGATTTACCAACATTTGGTAGTCCTACAATTCCTGCTCTTAACATAATACTTCCTTTTTACGCTTTTTTATTATTATACAACAAATACAATTTATTTTTTTACGTGATAATCAAACGTAAAATCAATGATTACTTTTTTTTCCTTTTTTAAATCCTCAGATAAACTTCTTAAAGGATTTGATTTTCGTAAAGCTAAAAGAGCTGCCTTATCAAAATCTTTATTTCCTGAACTTTCAATAATTTTTTGATTAATAATATTTCCGTCAGGTAAAATCTGAAATTCCACTTTAACTTTTGTATTATAAGTAAGTTTTGGAGGTTCCCAATTAGATTTTAATTTTTTCTGCATGTATAGCATATAATAATCTTTATTTAAAATTAATTCTTCATAATTACTTGGAGTTTTATTGTATTTATGAAAAATTTTATTAAAAAACGGAAGAAATTTTAAACTATAACCTAAAATTAAAAACAAAAAAACAATAACAATATCTTTTGTTGTAAACAATTTTCTATCCAAAATGCGGACAAACCTCTTTAAATTGCGCAGTTAAATCATCTAAATTTGTATATGCAAAGAAAAACATTCTTTTGCTCTTTAAATATACTATATTAAACATAATATATTTTATTTCATCATATTGAATGACATCAATAGAATCCTTTTTAGTTATAACAATTTTCTTATCCGTCAAATAAATTTGATTATACTTATAAGATTTTAATGTATATATTATTGTAATAAAGAAAATTATAGATAAAAACGCAAAATAAAAACTTTCAAAAAAATTATTGGCTGTAACAGAGTAATATAAAAAGAACAATGCAACAATAATTAAAAGTAAAGTATTACCAATATACATTACCTGATTTTTTTCACCTTCGGCAAGAATTTCTTCATTGCTGTCTAATTGAATTTGGAGTTCTTCCTGCATAACAAAATCCTTTATTTAATTATACAATAAAATAAATTTTGATATTATTATACAATTGTCTTATAACAAAAACGACTTGCTAAAAGCAAGTCGTTTTTGAATTTTATTGAGATAAACTATTATTATTCAACAATTTTATCTACAACACCGGCACCAACTGTTCTGCCACCTTCACGGATAGCGAATCTCATACCTTCTTCGATAGCTACCGGAGCGATAAGTTCAACGTTCATTACAACGTTATCACCAGGCATTACCATTTCGCCTTCGAATTGGATTGAACCAGTTACGTCAGTTGTTCTGATGTAGAATTGAGGTCTGTATCCAGGGAAGAATGGAGTATGACGTCCACCTTCATCTTTTGTTAATACGTAAACGTTAGCTGTGAATTTAGTGTGTGGGTGAATTGAACCAGGTTTTGCTAAAACTTGACCACGTTGGATATCAGTTTTATCAACACCTCTTAACAAAGCACCGATGTTATCACCTGCTTGACCTTGGTCAAGTGATTTTCTGAACATTTCAACACCTGTTACAGTTGTTTTCTTAGTTTCGCCTAAACCAACGATTTCAACTTCATCACCAACTTTAACGATACCACGTTCTACTCTACCAGTAGCAACTGTACCACGACCTGTGATTGAGAAAACGTCTTCAACCGGCATTAAGAATGGTTTATCTAATTCACGAACAGGTTCTGGGAAGTATGTATCTAATGCATCCATTAATTCCCAAATTTTATCTGTCCATTCGTTTTGGCCTCTTGCAATTGTTGGGTTAGCTTGAACTGCTTCCAAAGCTTTTAAAGCTGAACCATGAATGAATGGGATGTTGTCGCCGTCGAATTCGTATGAAGAAAGAAGTTCTCTAACTTCCATTTCAACTAATTCTAATAATTCAGCGTCGTCAACCATATCACATTTATTTAAGAATACTACTAAGTTAGGAACACCAACTTGTCTTGCAAGTAGGATGTGTTCACGAGTTTGAGGCATTGCACCGTCAGTAGCTGCAACTACAAGAATTGCACCGTCCATTTGAGCAGCACCTGTAATCATGTTTTTAACGTAGTCGGCGTGGCCTGGGCAGTCAACGTGAGCATAGTGTCTTGTTGCTGTTTCATATTCTACGTGAGCAGTTGAGATGGTAATACCTCTTGCTTTTTCTTCTGGTGCAGCATCAATTTCATCAAATTTCTTTAATTCTGCTTGTCCTGCTGCAGCCAATGTAGCTGTAATTGCTGCTGTTAATGTTGTTTTACCGTGGTCAACGTGACCAATTGTACCAACGTTAACGTGCGGTTTGGTTCTTTCGTACTTTTCGCGTGCCATTAGTGGTCTCCTTTTTTCTTTCTACTTATAACTAAATAACTTATTATACTCTAAGCTATGCTACTATTTTATTATATCAAAAAATGTTGTCAATAAGTTTTTAAAACTTTTAAAATACGTATAAAAAAGCCCGATTTGTTATCGGGCTTTTTGTTTGTTATTTGAGGTCTTTGTAAGAACCGGTTCTCATATCGGTATAAGTTGTGTGTAACAATTCATGTGCCTTGTGTGAACCCGGTTTTTCCAAATCTTCCTTGTATATTCTTACAATATCAGGATTTTCGTGAGAACGTCTTAATTCAAGTTTTCTGTCTTCTTCGTAAAGACCTTCTGCACGTTCTTCTTTAATCTTGATATCATCGCAGCTTCTTGGTTGACCGCCACCATTAATACATCCGCCTGGGCATGCCATTACCTCAAGTAATTGGAAGTTTGCTGTTCCATCTTTAATTTCTTGAATTGCTTTTTCTGCTTGTTTTAATGTTGAAACAACCCTAACAACAACTTTTTTACCTTTGATATCTAATTCTATTGTTTTAGAACGTGAATTTTTATCAACACCACGGAATTCTTTAATATCATTATTAGTTACATTTTCACCTGTAATGTAATAATAAGCAGTTCTTGCAGCAGCTTCAGCAACACCGCCTGATGCGCCGAAGATTGTACCTGCACCTGTGTATCCGCCAAATGGTGAATCTGCTTTTTCATCTTCTAATGATTTAAAGTCGATACCGGCTTCTTTAATCATTCTGCCAAATTCTTGAGTTGTTAATACATAGTCCGTTTCAAATTTGCCATCACGTCTTAATTGACCGCGTTTTGCTTCATATTTTTTAGCTGTACATGGCATGATTGAAACCACTACAATATTATCTTTTGTGTAACCTTCTTGGTATTTTGGCAACAATTCTTTTAGAACCGGTGATAACATACCTTGTGGTGATTTACAAGATGATAAGTGAGCTAACATATCAGGATGTTGAGTTTCCATATATCTAATCCATGCAGGGCAGCAAGATGTAAACATTGGTAATACACCATTGTTTGTAACTCTATCAACAAATTCTGTTGCTTCTTCGGTAATTGTTAAATCAGCTGAGAAGTTTGTATCAAATACTAAATCGAAACCGATTTTTCTTAATGCTGCATAAATTTTACCGATAGTATTTTCACCAGGTTTTAGACCGAACATTTCACCCAAAGCAACACGAACTGATGGAGCAATTTGAACAACAACTTTCTTTTCTTTGTTATTAATTTCATCCCAAACTTCATCTACATTTGATTTAATAGTTAATGCACCTGTTGGGCAAACAGCTTGACATTGACCGCAGAATACACAGTCAACTGCTGCTAAATCTCTGCCATTCATAGGTTGAACTACTGTTCTTGAACCTCTGTTTGCAAATCCTAATACTGAATGACCCTGGAATTCGCTGCAAGCTCTGACACAAGCACCGCATAAAATACATTTATTAGGGTCTCTAACGATAGATGGGTTTCTGTCATCAATTTCCATCATTTCTTCTTTTGTTAATGTTGGATATTTGATTTTTCTTACGCCATATTCTTCTGAATATTTTTGTAATTCGCAGTTGCCTGATTTGTTACAAGTTGTACATTCTCTGTCGTGATTTGTAAGTAACAATTCAAGAACGGTTTTTCTGATTTTTCTAACTCTTTGTGAATTAATTTTTACTTTGATACCTGCTTCAGGAGGCATTGTACAAGAAGAATTTACCATAACTCTACCGTTTGGATATTCAACTTCTACAACACACATACGGCAAGCACCGAATTGTGTTAAGTCAGGACGATAGCAGAAAGTAGGTACATTCATGCCTGCTTTTCTGATAACTTCCAAAAGATTTGGCTCATCGGTAAATTCTACCTCTTTGCCTTCAATAAATAATGTTTTTTTATCTTCTGACATTTTATTTTTCCTTTTTGATTATCTGTGTACTACTAAAATTATATACTACTCTTTAACAATTGCCTTGAACGGACAATTTGATAAACAAGCTTCACATTTAATACATTTTGATTGATCAATGTGATGAGGTTCTTTAACTGTACCTGAAATTGCGCCAACAGGACAAGTTCTTGCACATTTTGTACAACCCTTACATTTATCTTCCTGAATTTTAATTGTTTTAAGTGCAGTACAAACACCTGCAGGACATTTTTTATCAACAATGTGAGCAAGATATTCGTCTTTGAAATATTTTAAAGTAGATAATACAGGGTTAGGAGCTGTTTTACCCAAACCGCATAAAGAACCGTCTTTAACTGTATTAGCTAAATCTTCCAATATTTCTAAGTCTTTTAATTCGCCTTTACCTTGAACAATTTTTTCAAGAATTTTAAGCATATTTTTAGTACCTTCACGACAAGGAACACATTTACCGCAAGATTCGTTCTTTGTAAAGTTCATGAAGAATCTTGCAACTTCAACCATACAAGTATCTTCAGCCATTACAACAAGACCGCCTGAACCAACCATAGCGCCTGCTTTTGCCAAGCTATCGTAATCCATTGGTAAATCTAAATGTTCTTCTGTCAAACAACCGCCTGATGGGCCGCCGATTTGAACAGCTTTGAATTTTTTACCGCCTCTGATACCGCCTCCGATATCAAAAATGATTTCTCTTAATGTTGTACCCATTGGTACTTCAATAAGACCTGTATTGTTAACTTCACCTGTTAGAGCGAATGTTTTTGTACCTTTTGCTGTTTCTGTACCCATTGATGCAAACCATTTTGCACCTTTTCTCATAATTACAGGTACGTTAGCCAAAGTTTCAACGTTGTTAATCAATGTTGGTCTTTGGAACAAACCTTTATTTGCAGGGAAAGGTGGTTTTGGTCTTGGCATACCACGTTCACCTTCAATTGAAGCGATTAAAGCTGATTCTTCACCACAAACGAAAGCTCCTGCACCTTCTTTAATGTGCAATTCAAATGAGAATTCAGTTCCGAAGATGTTTTTACCTAAGTAATGACGTTCTTCGGCGTCTGCAATAGCTTTTCTCAAACGTTTAATTGCAAGAGGATATTCGGCACGAACATAGATGTAACCTTCGTCAGCACCAATTGCAAATGCAGCAATTGCCATGCCTTCTAACAATTTATGAGGGTCACCTTCCATAACTGAACGGTCCATAAATGCACCTGGGTCACCTTCGTCACCGTTACATACTACATAAGATTTTCCACCTCTGTTAGCAGCTGTAAATTTCCATTTTAAACCTGTTGGGAAGCCTGCACCGCCTCTGCCTTTTAATCCTGAATCCAAAATTTCTTGAATAACTGCATCAGGATTATTTTCTTTTAAGATGTTTGCTAATGCTTCATAACCGTGAACCGCAATTGCTTCATCTAAAGATTCAGCGTTGATTTTACCACAATTTTCTAATGCTGTACGAGTTTGTTTTGCATAGAAATTGATGTCATCATTCTTTTTAACATGTTGCTTAGTTGCAGGGTCAACATATAAAAGTCTTTCAACAGGTTGACCGCCTAAAATGTGAGAATTAAAGATTTCTTCAACATCATCAACTTTAACTTTTACATAAGTTGTATGGTATTCCGGTAAAATAACCAATACACCTTGTTCACAGAAACCGTGGCATCCTGTAGGAATTACGGTCATTTTATCGTGAGAAGTAAGTTTTTCAACGTTTGCACCTAATTCTCTGAATTTTTCCATAACTTTTAAAGAACCGTTTGCAACACAACCTGTACCGCCGCAAACTAAAACTCTAAAGCCTTGAGCTTTTATTTCGTCTTGAGCATGTTGTTGCTCTTTTTGAATATCTATATTTAATTCCATTATTTGTTTTCCTCCTGAAGAATAGTATCTAAAACTACTTTGATTGCATCAGATGTCATTTGAGGATAAACTTTATCGTTTATCATAACAACGGGAGCTAAACCGCAAGCACCTAAACAGCTAACAGTTTCCAAAGAAAAAAGACCATCATCGGTAGTAAATTTACCGTCTTTCAGGTCTAATCTTGCTTTTATTGCATTTAATACAGGCATTGAACCTCTAACGTGGCAAGCTGTTCCATCGCAGCATCTGATTTCATATTTACCTTTAGGGTCTAATGAAAATTGTGCATAGAATGTAGCTACACCAAATACTGTTGCAGGCGACAAGCCTTCCATTTTTGTTCCGATGTAAATCATTGCATCTTCAGGCAAGTATCGGTAAACTTCCTGAACCTTTTGCAAAATCGCTATCAAATTTGATTTTTTACCACCACAATTTGTGATAATTTCATCAATCTTTGAAAAATCGACTTTTGTTTGACTTCCGGTCATTCTTAATCTCCTTTTTTCTATACGTATAACTGATTGATATTTTATAATAAGTTTAATTTAATTATTACACAAATATATTTTAAATCAAACGATTATTGACAAAAGTTTTTGGTTACAATATTATAGTAATTACTTAGAGAAAGTGTATGGCGACATGGCCAAGTGGTAAGGCAGAAGCCTGCAAAGCTTTTATCCCCCAGTTCGAATCTGGGTGTCGCCTTTTTAATAAAAACTCCCATTTTATAGGGAGTTTTTTATTGTTTGTTGTTCCTTTATATACTCTTCAAGAATTTCAACAGAATCACCAACAAGTTCAACACAAGGACGTTTTTTATAATAAGTTTCAGTCCTTTCACTTGGTGTTGGTGAGGTTGAACTTTCAATGCCGTTTAATAATTCTCTGCAAATAATACTTCCGTTTTTTTCTTTAAATCTTTTTGCAAGTTCTTGAACTATTCTATACTGTTCGGCTTTGTTATCGGAAGTCGAAAATGCAAGACCTGCAGCCATAAACATTCCGCTTACCGTTCCGCAAACTTCTCTCATTCTACCCATTCCACCGCCAAACGATGATGATATTTTCATTGCTGTTTCAAAATCAAGCCCTAATTCTTCACAAAATACACCCAATACGGATTGTGAACAATTGCATCCTGACTTAAATAATTCTTTTGCTTTTTCTGTTTTTTGGCTCATATTTTTAACCTCTATTTATAAATACCTATGCCTCTTAAAATACCTATCATGCCTTCTGCGGCAACATCATTGATAATTTTACCATCGTTATTAAAATAATAAAAATTCATTACGCAAACAGATATCTTGTTACCTGTTGGTTTTGTTCCTAAAAACTCTCCATCATGCGTTCCTGTTAATTTCCAACGAACTGCTATCTTATCTTCATCAGCAACCATATCTTCTAATTTCCATTGCACATCTGAAAACCCACTTCTCATAAAATGAACTACAGACAAATAACCTTTTCCTCCATATAAAGGTTCAGGTGATGCAGGAGTATAAAACGGAGCATCAGAATATACAAGTTCTTCTGCTAAATTTTCATCCGCAGTATTAATCATAGTTTCAAATTTTTTCATTAATTCTTTATTTCTTTGAATAATATCCATAAATACCTCTTTTTTGCAATTATAACTTAAAAATTTAATTCTTGTAAATATTTATAAAATTATGGACATGCGTCATGGATATGGATTATAATTTGTTATAGAATTAATATACTATCACATTTTAAAATTTATTATACAAATCATATAGGGAGGTTGTAGTGAGCATAGATATGCAAGAAAAAATCAATTTGTCGGAAAATGCTATTAAGGTTCTTGAAAAAAGATACTTAAAAAGAGATAAGAACGGTGAATGTGTTGAAACACCTGCAACAATGTTCAGACGTGTTGCTGATTCTATTGCAAAAGCCGAATTGGAATATGG
>JAFWGJ010000025.1 GCA_017512405.1 bacterium
CATCTACTACAAGTTTTAAAACTTCATATTCTCTTTGTGTTAAATTTGAATGTTGTTCTCTAAATGCCGCTCTTGTAACCTGTTTAGCCGGTATAATTCCCGAGTTCTTTTCTCTTATATATGGTACTACCTGAGGATCAAGCCACATCGCACCATCATTTACCGTTTTTACTATCATCAAAAAAGATTCAGTGTCAAAATCCTTCATTATATAAGCACTTGCACCTGCCATTAACGAATCCATTACTTCTTTTTCCGTTGTATGAGATGTTAGCATTATTATTTTAATTTTCTTATTATCGGATAAAATTTTCTTTGCCGCCTCAATTCCGCTCATATCAGGCAAACCTATATCCATTAAAACCACGTCCGGTTTTAATATCCTCGCACACTCAATAGCCTCTTTTGCAGTTTCGGTCTCTTTTATAATTTCCATATTTTCGGAATCTTCAAACAAAGATTTTATTCCCACTCTCATTAATTTTTGGTCCTCAACCAACATTATTTTTATACGTTTTTCAGACATAATCCCCCCTCGTATGTTCATATAATATATTTTTTTACAAAATAAAAAATCCCGAAATTTGAAAACTCTGTGGTTAATCATTTCGGGATTTTTATAATATTGAAGATTTTAATTATTTTTTATCTAAATATCTTGAACCGTTTGCAATAACTCTGTCTGCTTTTGCTAATAATGCTTTCATTTCAGGAGTCATTTCATCTTCTGCTTTTGCAACTGCTGCTTGTGGTTGAGCTTTGATTGGAGCTGCCGCTGCTGATGGAATATAACCTGTGTAACCATTTGCATTTGTTTTTACAGGATTTGTCATTTCAGGTTCTGCTAATTTTTCTGCTGCATAAGCTTTTAATTGATCTTGTGTCATCATTGGTGATGAAGCTTGTTCAGCAGCACCTTTTTGAGCTACTAAATTTCTTAATGTTGCATTTACTGCTTTTGATTCTGCTGTATCTTCGCCTTCCATTGCAAGTCTTTGTGCTGCTTGTTCAACTAATGCATCAAATACTTCAGGATTATTTTGTGCAGCTTCTGCAATTCTTATTGCTTCTTCTTCTTTTGCTTTTTCTAATTCTGATTTACCAAGAACTTTTTCTACACCTTTTGTTGCATAGTGTTGACCTATTGTACCTACTGCGTATGAACCAACTTTGCTTGCTACTGCACCAACTACTGCACCTACTTTGTTGTTACCAACAGCTGCGCCAACTACGTTACCTAATTTTGAGCCAACTACTGAACCTGCAACCCAACCTGCTACTGATGCAACTGTTTTTGTTGCTGAACGGCCTAATTGTTTGAAACCTTTTTTAGCACCTAATTGTTTGAAAGTTGGAACTACATTTGTAAATGTTTCAACGCCGCCTTCAATAACTAACATAAATGTACCGGCTTCATTGTGGTATGCATCTACACATTTTTTAAATGCTGGTGATTTTGCTGATAAATTTTTTGTTGCTTGATTTAATTTTGTTATACCTAATGTTTTTTTAGTTTTTGCTAAAAAGCCTGTTGCATTTTTTGCTGTTTCTGCATAAGCGGCTGCGTCTGCTTTTGCAAATGAGCTTGCTGCATTTTTTAAAGCTTCTTTGTTTGCAGGATTTGCCTTTACTGCTTCTGCTGCTTGTTGTGCTGCTTTATATAAATTTTGTGAATTTGCTGATAATGTATTTAAAGCTTCTGCTTGAGGAATATTTGCTAAAATTTCTTTTGCATCTGCTACTCTTAAAACACCTTTTACACCATTGTTTTTCAATACTGCGTGTGCATCTTTACCGTGTTGAGCAACTTCTGCAAATGCTTGTTTGTATTGACCTCTGTTATTTTTTAACCATTGAAAACCTTCATATCCGCATAACATTGCAGGATATCCGGCTACTTCACTGAATTTTAATTTCTCTGCATCATTTGTTAATGGCACACCGGTTGCATATTTTGCAAGATTTACTAAATCTTTTAATGCATATACATTTGTTTGAGAACCTATACCTTGTACCATTTTCCAAAACCTATAATATAACCTTACTTATATAAAAACTTTTTTTTCATGAAAATTGCCTTTATTTCATGGTTTTAGCTGTTTTTGTAAACTTATGTAACAAAAATTTCAATTTTTGAAATCCGACTTTTCAAAAATACTTTATAGGAATGTAAGAGTGAGAAATGAAGTTGTGAGGTATTAGAGTATGGCAGTAGAAGAAATGAAATTAAATGATGCAACAGTAGACGG